>JAUVAN010000273.1 GCA_030591725.1 Deltaproteobacteria bacterium | reverse complement strand
GCAGGCCCGCGCCTTCGCCCTCCTTTTTCCACCGCACGATACACGGAATCTTGCACTTGTCGGGGATCCCGGGGAGCTTGATGTGGAGAATGAGTTTGGTTCCGAATTCGGGCAGGGGTGCAGTGTCGATGAAGATGCCTCCCGCGCTTATGTTCAGCGAGCGGCCCGGTTGTGATTGATCATCGAAGTGGATTTCAAGCGCTGTTCCGAAATCAAGTCGAGTATGCTGTCGATTCTGGTTCATAAGGTATTTTAACATGGATACCGGGACTGAAAACCCGAAAGGATCGGAAATGGAGCGAAACAACAGCTCCGGTGGCCAGACGAAGGAGCTCTCGAAAGGGGGAATCTTGCTGGCCGGCGCCGTCCTTCTGGCGGTCGGTGCGGCGGTGTTTGTGCTGGCGAGGACGGATTCCACGCCCCCCCTGACCATGCCGCGGGCGAGCTTCACCCCCGAGGAGATAGACGCCGCCATGGCCGATCTGGAAAAGCGCGCCGCCGATATAGTCTTGACCGGGCAAGAGCGGGAGATCGTTGCTGTCATGGAGGAGTTGCACGGGGTCGAGGTTGCGAGCGCACAGCCCGACGCCGGTACAGGGGAAAGAGCGCGGGAACTCAGGGAGGTCTTCAGGAGCAAGGCCCGGGCGCTTCATGACGAGAACCCGGAACGGTTCCTCGAATTGGGAAGTCACCTGGCGCTGGAATTTCAGGGGGCGCTCACCGATCTGTTCGAGATCGCGGGAAAACACGGTCTCCAGAGAACCCTGGAGGCGGGCGGTGACCCGGTGGAACGGGTCGTTCGTACCGGCGGCGCCTTTGTCAAGAAGGCGGTTGAAGTTGGTCTCATCGACGATCGTGGAGCCCTGAACGCTCCGAAGCTGCTACCCCCGGTTCTGTTCCTGCGGCGCTGGTTCGGGATGGCGGGACTGGGAAGTCAGATGAGGTTCTCAAAGACGGAGCAGCGGGTAAACAACGATTTCGTCATAGCTTTTTCCACGCCGGGCCATCTGAGAGGGAAATTGAGGGCCATCGACAAGCTCGTGCAGCTCGAACCCGGGTACGACGATGATCTGGCGAAAATACTGGTGTTGCGACAGGCTGGAAGAAGCGACGAGGCTCGCGCGCTTGTCGAGGAGGCCGTCAACAAGAGGGGAAGAGCAGATCTCAAAATCATGCTCAAACCCCAAGTTCCATGATTCAACGCTTCTCGAACGATAAGATTTCGGCTAAATTCCTTTTTCGAACCAAATAGAAGATAGTGTTTCAAAGAAGAATGGATCTAAAGAAAACCATTTTCATCCTTCCCAACCTCCTCACCGCGGCGAGTCTTTTTTGCGGGATGTGGGCCATCGTGCGATGTGTGGGGGTGGACGTTACGGACGAGGACGTCTACCGCTCGTCCTTGCTCCTCTTCTATGCGTTCATGTTCGATCTTTTCGATGGGCGGGTGGCCAGGATGACGAGGACTCAGTCGGCCTTCGGGGTGGAATTCGATTCACTCGCTGATCTCATCTCCTTCGGTGTGGCGCCGGCAATAATCGTCTACAGGTGGGCTTTCGAGGATATTGGTTTTGTCGGCGTGGTCATCTGTTTCGTGTATGTGCTCAGCGGCGCCGTGCGGCTTGCCAGGTTCAACGTGTTGGCACACCGCTCCAAGGCCAAGAAGGACGCCAAGCCGGACAAGTATATGCTGGGCCTCCCAATCCCGCTGGCGGCGGCGTTCATCGTCGCCCTCGTCGTCGCTTCCAGGGCAATGGGCGGATGGCCATGGCTCACCTCACACGGATTGACCGTCAAGGGGATGAGTTATCCCATGATCGCTCTGGTGATGCTGGTTCTGGCCGGCCTCATGGTCAGCGCGGTGAAATTCAGATCGTTCAAGGATCTCAAGGTCAATGCTTTCTCGGCGACAGTGTTGCTCATCGTCCTTTGCACCACCGCATTCCTGTGGCTCAAGTACTCGCCCGCATATATCCTCATCGCTCTTCTGCTCATGTACGTCGGGATGGGGTTCGGCGAGGCCATCGTCTTCTGGCCGCGACGGCGAAGGGAAAAACGCGAAGCCGACCGTGAGCCCATGAGGTGAGGCTAAATAGCTGATCCTGTATTCGCTACACTTCGCCTCCAGGAAATCTTTCGACCGACCTCGAACCGCGCCGTGAACGACGCGGCAACGATGCGGCTGCGCCGCAAGGCCGTGTGGCCTCGCACCCGAATCAGCCCGCAGGGCTTGCCGATGGACATAGAAGCCCGATTCAGATCGGCAGGCATCGTTGCCGCGGTGTTCACACCGCGGGCGAAGGCGGGCAGAATGTGTAGTGGATGGACGAGGTGCTATCCAGGGCAGGTCAGCTTTTGATCTTCCGCTCGGCTTTTTCCTTCACGCTGGCGATCTTGGTATCGAGTCGTCCGGATTTGCCCTTGCGGTGGTCGAACTTGGCGCTGATGCTGATGCGATCGGAGATCTTTTCCAGAGATTTGAAGCACTCTGACAGGAGCGCCATCAGATCGTCCCACTCTCCCTCGACGACAGTCCCCATGGGCGTCAGGCGGTAATCGAGTCCACTTTGATCGATGATGTCGAGGGTGGCCGACACGTACTTTGAAAAACTGTCTCCCTTGTCGAGAGGGATCATCGAGAATTCCATGAGGGTCATGGTCTTGCTCCTTGTCTTTCAGTCCTTGAGGAATACCTCGCTGTTTACCAGAGGATTTTCAAACGCGGTCAGGATCTCGACGCCGTCGTTCGTGATGGCGATAGTGTGCTCGAACTGGGCCGACAGCTTCCCGTCCGTTGTGACCGCCGTCCACTCATCCGAAAGGACGCGCATGTTCCATTTGCCCTGGTTGATCATCGGTTCGATGGTGAAGGTCATGCCCTTTACGATGCGCTGCCCGCGGCCGTGCTTGCCGAAGTGAGCCACCTGGGGACCCTCGTGAAACGATCGTCCGATCCCATGCCCCACGAAATCCCGGACAACCGAGCATCCCCGGGCCTCCGCGTGTTTCTGGATCACAGCGCCGATGTCCCCGAGCCGCGCGCCGGGCCGGGCCGCGTCGATACCCAATTGAAGGCACTCCCGGGTGGTCTCCACCAGGCTCCGGGCCTCCTGTGAAGGCTCGCCGACGTAGAAGGTGGCGGATACGTCCCCGTGCCAGCCATCCAGGATTGAAGTGACGTCGATGTTGACTATGTCCCCATCGAGAAGCACGCGTTTGCCCGGGATACCGTGGCAGATGACCTCGTTCACCGAGGTGCACACGCTCTTGGGGTAGCCCCGGTAGTTGAGGGGCGCGGGCGTTGCGCCGGCGGCGATGGTGAAGTCGTGAACGAAGGTGTTTATCTCGTCGGTAGTCAGCCCGATGCGAACGATCTTTCCGGCTTCCTCGAGGGTCTGCGCGGCGAGCCTGCATGCAGGGCGCATTGCCTGGATATCGGCTTCGGTTTTGATGACTATGTTTCCCATGAGCCTTTTCAGTTGGCTACGATATTGACCAGCTTACCCGGAACTACGATTACTTTCCGGATCGTTTTTTCTTCCAGATGCCGTTTTACGTTGTCGTGTCCGAGGGCCAGTCGCTCCATCTCCTGCTTGTCGCAAGAGGAGGGCACCTCGAGAGTCGCCCGCAGCTTGCCCATCACCTGAACCGCGATGGTTACAACGTCGTCCGCCGCGATCTCGTTATCCCATGTTGGCCACGGGGATAGCGACACCATGCCCTCACCGCCCAGGATCTCCCACATCTCCTCGGTGACGTGGGGAGCGAACGGGGACATCAGGTTTACAAGCGCGAACATGGCGTCCCGCTGTATGGATGCGCCCGCGGCGTCATCCGGTGAAAACTCGAACTTGGAAATAGCGTTGGCCAGCTCCATGCAACGTGCGATGGCCGTGTTGAAGTGAAAGCGGTTCTCTATGTCGTCGGTCACCGAGGCGATGGTCTTGTGCGTGAGCCGCCTCAGGTCAACTGCCTGCCCGCTGAGGTCCGTGCCGTCGCCGTTGTATGCATGCGCGCCGGTTAACGAATCGCGCCTGGACTGGACCATGTTCCAGATCCTGTTGAGGAAACGATGAACGCCCTCGACGCCCTCGTCCTTCCAGATGAGATCGTTGGCGGGAGGTGAGGCGAACAGGGTGAAGAGTCGCGCCGAATCCGACCCGTATCGCGCGATGATGGCGTTGGGATCCACACCATTGCGTTTGGACTTGGACATCTTCTCGATGCGGCCGACCTCGATGGGGTTGCCGTTGAGCTTGCTCACGCCGTCCTCCACCTCGTCGACTTCGTGCCAGACAGGTTGTCCCTTTTCGTCTCGCGTGAAGAGGGTCTCCTTGCACACCATACCCTGAGTCAGCAGACGCGCGAACGGCTCGGCTGCCACTGTTTTGGGGAACATTTCGAGATCTTGCATGAGGCGGTGAAAGAACCTGGCGTACACCAGGTGACCCACGGCGTGCTCGATACCGCCGATGTACTGATCGACCGGCAACCACCGCGCAACCTCCGCGGGATCGACCGGCGCGGTTGCATGCCGTGGAGAGGTGTACCTGAGATAGTACCACGACGACTCCACGAATGTGTCGAACGTGTCGGTCTCGCGGCGGGCAGGACCGCCGCATGCAGGGCAGGTGGTGTTGACGAATTCATCGCAGCGCGCGAGGGGCGAGCCGCCATCGGCGGCGAAGGTCACGTCATCGGGCAGGAGCACGGGGAGATCCGCGTCGGTTACCGGAACCACGTCGCACTTGTCACAATAGACTATCGGGATAGGAGCTCCCCAGTATCGTTGCCGCGAGATGCACCAGTCGCGCAGCCGGTAGTTGATGGTTTTTCCGCCCCATCCGTTCTCCTCGAGATGTCCTGCGATCTTCTCGATTGCTTTACGGTTGGGGAGCCCGTCGAACTGCCCGGAGTTGACCTGAACGCCGTCATCCACGTACGCCCCGGTCATGGTTGTCGGATCCAGTGGTTTTTCTTCTTCCGGCTGTATGACCACTTTCAGGGGGATGTCGTATTTTCTCGCAAACTCGAAGTCCCGTTGATCGTGCGCCGGTACGGCCATGACCGCTCCGGTTCCGTAGTCCATGAGCACGAAGTTGGCGATGTAGATGGGCACGCGCTCGCCGGTCACCGGGTTCATGCAATGGGCTCCGGTGAAGATGCCTTCCTTCTCGGCGTCATCTGATCCCCGCTTGCGCTGATCCTCCGCGAGCACTTTCTGGACGAAGCTCCTGACCTGCTCCTCCCGATCGGTGCCCCTCGCGAGCTTGAGGGACAGGGGATGCTCTGCCGCGAGGCTCATGAAGGTGACGCCCCACAGGGTGTCAGGGCGTGTGGTGAAGACCGGGAGCGCGTCGTCGCCATCCACCGGATTCACGAGTTTGAACTCCACTTTCGCGCCGTGGCTCTTGCCGATCCGGGCGCGCTGTTCGAGGAGGACGCGCCCGGGCCATTTGTCCTCGAGTTCATCGAGACCCTCGAGCAGATCTTCGGCGTAGGCGGTTGTCTTGAAGAACCACTGGGTGAGTTCTTTTTGTACAACGGGAAGCCCATAGCGGTAGTCGCGGCCGTCTATGACCTGTTCGTTTGCGAGGACGGTCTGCATTTTATCGGACCAGTTGACCAGGGCCTTTTTACGGTAGACGAGGCCCTTTTCGAAGGCGCGGATGAAGATCTGTTGCTCCCAGCGGTAGTACTCCGGGTGGCAGGTTGCGATCTCTGTGTTCCAGTCGTACGCCAGACCCAGGGTCTTGAACTGCTTGCGCATGGTCCGGATGTTGTCAAAGGTCCAACCCTTCGGCGATACGCCCCGTTCCATGGCTGCGTTTTCGGCCGGGAGCCCGAAGGCGTCCCATCCGATGGGGTGAAAGACGTTGAATCCGCGTTTCTTGCGGTAGCGGGCTACCACGTCTCCGATGGCGTAGTTGCGAACATGCCCCATGTGAAGGCGGCCCGAAGGGT
>JAUVAN010000258.1 GCA_030591725.1 Deltaproteobacteria bacterium | reverse complement strand
GTGGTGAGGACATCGGTTGGAAGGCGATGGCGGCCGGGCTGGCAATCGGCCTCGCTGCGGTTGGAGGCGCCTTTGCCCAGGGGAAAACAGCCACAGCGGCGCTGGAGGGGATCGCTCGCAACCCAAACGCTGCAAGCAAGATCTTCACCCCCATGATTCTCGGTCTGGCATTGATCGAGTCCCTGGTCATCTATGCTTTGATTATTGCGATCATGATCAAGCCGTGATCGAACAACGCCGGTTTTCGATCATTGGTAGCGCAAGGCACCTCAAAGGCGCGCTATTTCTGATCGCCGGTCTGTTGTTGTGCACGCATGTATCCTGTGGTGGTGGTCAGGGCTCTTCTGCGGCCCCTGAGGGGCCGGGGAGAGCCACACAAGGGGATCCGGTAGCTCGTCATGCTGCCATGCCCGTACCGCTTGACGTGCCGTCAACACCGGAGATCACCCATCGTGTGGAAATAAAAACGTCCATGGGCAGGATCGTGATCGGTTTGTACGGCAAAGCCGTCCCGAAGACCGTTGATAACTTTCTGCATTATGTCGATAGCGGATTCTACTCGGACAAGATTTTTCACAGGATCATCCCTGGCTTTATGATACAGGGCGGTGGATTCGACTCCTCGCTGGTCAGGGCGACGGCTGATGCACGAGTGGCTCTGGAGATCATCCCTGGTTTCAAGCATGTTCCGGGAACTGTTTCCATGGCGCGTACCAGCGATCCCGGCAGCGCATCGAGCCAGTTCTTCATATGCGTGGCCAGTGTTCCACAGCTCAACGGTGCATATGCCGCTTTTGGTGAAATTGACGAAGGAATGGCGGTCGTGAACTCAATTTCATCAGTCAAGACGGAGCGTGTCGAGCGAGAGAACGGGACTATGGAAGATGTGCCGACGAGCGTGGTAATGATTGAATCTATTATACGTCTGGAATAGCAACGTCTATTCGTCGAGGTAGTCCCAGTCCACAAATACCTTCAGTTCTTCAGAGAAGGTCCTCAAATCCGATTCCAGGATCTTTATCGCAAGGCCGCCGGTGATGTTGTAGGCGTTCAATCCATGTTTTCGGATCCAACGTCTGATGGTTTCATTGGAAACCTGGCACATCTTGGCAACGTCCTTGACTGAAAGAACCCGGTTTTTTTTCTTGGAGGTATTCATGTGTCGCCCTTCCGTTGAGAGAGGAATATTATAGAATGATAGTACTTTTCTATCGTGTAGTCAAGGGAAGTGATTCCAAAACGGCGGGCGAAGTCGTATTTGCGAAGTTTAGGATCTGGCTATCTGATGCAGTTGTTGCGTCTCGACAGGTGTGATGGAAGACTAATCGCTGATCTGTCCGTCGAAATACTCCGAGATGATGTTCCAGTTGTCTATGGTGCGAGACCTGCGACATCCCCAGACGTTGCACAGGGCCAGGATATGGCTGTCGGTAAGCGACGAGTTGAGATAGAGCTTGATGATGTCGCCCTGGTAGCCTTCCTTGTCGCAGCGGCATTTCGCCAGATTGGGAAGAATGATATCGCAATGGGGGCATCGCACCTCCATGCGGGTGCCGTTTTCCCAGTCCAGATCACCTTTTTTGGAATCGTCGCCGTGAAAAGGCGATAGAAACACCTTGCCGGTCCGATCGCCGGAGACGAGTTTGAGCGCGATTCCCGGGTATCCGTCAAACTTTTCGTTGTCATCGGTCACCAGGTTGTGGTTGTTGGGACAGAACGCCTGGGTGACTACGATGAAAACGTCATCGACCTTCTGTATTGCCGAGGGCGGTGGCGGGACATCGGTGATCCTCACGTTTTCTTGTTCCACGTCCCGTTTTGCCATGGCGACCTCTTTGTCTTTATGTCTGCATGTTCAGGTAACTTGAGAACTATTCCAATCGACGCCCTCAAGTCAAGGCAAACGACTTAATTCTTTTTTGGCTTGCGAGCGGGAGGAGGAGTGGCTGTCAGGAGCGTGGCTACTTGGGATGTTGGCGAATGAGCTTGTTGTATACGTGATTGCCGAGGCTATCGATCATCAGGCGTTCCACCTTGGTTTCGATGTCGTTGCGCCGTATTCCTCCCTCGTACAGGAACTTGATACCCATCCCGGCTGGTGTATCGTCCGTCGCCTCTTCCTGTGTGACGACCCACTGAACCTTGCCCTTCAGGACGATGGGCTCCTCGAGCGTGGGCACCTGGAGTTTGAAAAGAAACTCCGTGTCGATATCCAGGGGTTTGTTGGTCTTGATGAACGTGCCGCCTCGACTGATGTTCCTGGTGTAGTCCGCAAAAAACGTATTGAGGCGTCGATACTCTACCTTCAGTTCGATGAGAGCACGCGGAGCGCCTCTTCGGTTATCATTATCAATAGTCAAGGTATTACTCTTTTCGCAGAAGACACCAACAATACAATATATCTCATTTGGTGCCAGGATATCCAGTCTGGCGCGATTTCCGTTCGGAAAACTGTTCTGATTTGACCGAAGCATGTAAATAAGACAGATACTTTCGCGATGAAATTATACGTCAAGACATTCGGCTGTCAGATGAATGTTCACGATTCCCGCCGGATCGAGGAGATCTTCAGCGCCGCGGGTTACTCCATGACCACCGATCCCCGCCAGGCAGATGTAGCTCTCATCAATAGTTGTACCGTCAGGGAGAAGGCCTGGCACAAGGCCATTTCGGAGACGGGCCGCCTGAGGAAGCTAAAGAGAGGAAGGCGCGATGTGATCGTGGGGGTCGTAGGTTGCGTGGCCCAGCAGGAGGGCGAGCGCATCTTCGATCTACTCCCCGGAGTCGATATCGTTGTTGCTCCGGATCACTACGGGAAGCTGGTCGAGCTGGTCGAAGAGGTGAGGTCGCGGGAAGGTGCCCTCGCTCTGACGGGTTTTGATCGTGGACTCCCGCAGGACTTCTTGATCGCGGGACCGCCGCCGTCGAGGCGCGAGGCCACTGCATTTGTGACGATAATGAAAGGGTGCCAGGAGCGTTGCGCCTATTGCATCGTGCCCACTGTCAGAGGTCCGGAGCGCCACAGGCCGATCGAGGATGTGGAGTCGGAAGTCAGGAGTCTGGTCAGCGCCGGTGTTGTGGAGGTCACCCTGCTAGGCCAGAAGGTCAACGCCTATCGACGCGGAGAGGCGGGTTTTGCGGATCTTCTGCGCTGCCTCGATTCGGTGGAGGGCCTCGAGCGACTGCGCTTCACGTCTCCCCACCCAAGGCACATGACGTCGGATGTCACATCGTCCTTCGGCAACCTGCGGAGTCTTTGCGAGTCCATCCACCTGCCTGTGCAGTCGGGCTCCAACCGCATCCTCTCGAGGATGGGGCGCCGCTACAACGTGGAGGACTATCTGCTCGTGGTTGCGAGGTTGCGCGAGGCTTGCCCATCCATAGGAATCTCTACCGATCTGATCGTCGGCTATCCCGGGGAGACGAAGGAGGACTTCGAGGAGACGCTCGCCCTGATAGACCGCGTCGGTTTCTGCGGGGCCTTCTCGTTTAAATACTCGCCTCGACCAGGGACAAAAGCGGCGCGTCTCGATGACGATGTGCCCGCAGACGAAAAGGCCCGGCGTCTCGACGCGGTGCATGATCGCATCGAGAGCCTGGAGCGACAGTGGAGAAAATCAATGGTAGGGGCAAGGCTGGAGATCCTGGTTGCGAGCGCGGGAAGGTTGCCGGGGCAGGTCTCGGGGCGCGCGAGGAATGGTCAAATTGTTAATTTCGTTCCCACGGACGGGAAGACCATAGAGGATCTGGTGGGGCACCTCGTGGAGGTTGAGGTGATTGCGGCCCATTCTCACAGCCTCGAAGGGAAGTCTGTTATCCGATGACCTCGAAGTGGAGAGGGAGAATGTTTCTGGGGGCGGCCGCGCTGTACGTGGCGGCCATCTTTGTTCTCTCACATCTTTCCGGCGCGTTCTTCCAGGATTTCGGCTTGAAGATCTGGGACAAATTGATCCACGCGCTGGAGTATCTGCCAGTGGGATTCCTGCTTGCCGGATGGCTCTCCAATTGGAAACGTCATCTACCTGGCCGCGTCGTTTTCGTCGTCGTGGTGCTCGCAATGGTCCTTGTTCTGGGCGCGCTGGATGAGACCCATCAGTTCTTCGTTCCCGGGCGAACCGCGTCCATAGGAGATCTCCTTGCAGATGTTGTAGGGGGAACACTCGGCGCGATCATCGGTCTTGTCGTGTTCAGCCGGTGGCGGTCTTGAACCACTTGGTAAACTCGATTCCGATGAGCAGGAAGAAGCCGTCGAAGTTTTCGCCGGTGATCCAGGAGGCATTCACGACGGGCGCGATCGAAAAGAACCTCGTTACCCTGAATTCGTAGAGGACCGCCAGGGCCAGACAGGCCGGGCCGCCGCCGCCGAACTCCCAATCGTTATCCCCTGAGGCGAAGCCGAGCCCGATGCCGACCGAGGGTCGGATGCCCAGGCCCGCGTACGGGTAGAAGGAGGCGTCGAGCATGAGTTCGAAGGCGCCGATGGACTCCTCTTTCGATCTCTTGTTGGTGAAAAACACCTGAAACCCGACAGCGAACCAGTCGGTGAAGGCGTCGCCCACCCTGAATGCCATTCCCCATGTGTGAAGAGGACCGAATTTGAGGTCGTCATGATCGTCGGTCTCATTGGCCCACGCGCGGGACTGAACGTAGGCCAGGGTGCCGCCCAGATATGAACCGGGGCGACGCTTCAACTCGGTTTCATCTTGTTCGGCCGCAGCCGTGACGGCGTACAGGGAGATGAGGCATGCGCTCAGCACGCGAAAAGGTGTCCTCGAAATCACTTTCCTGTCAGGCCTTTCAACGCGCACTTGTCGAGCGCGGTTTGCTGTTCATCGGTCAACTCCGGCACATGCATGATGAAATCGCCGAATCGATCCCATTGAAATCCGTGCGGACGCCTGTTGGACCACCATATCATTCCCGCACGCCCCTTGATGTTGTCAAATGGAACCGATCCCCAGTATCTGGAGTCGTTGGAGTTGTCCCTGTTGTCCCCGAGCACGAAGACCTGATCGTCAGGGACCTGGATGGGTCCGAAATCGTCCTGTCGTCCGTCTGTTTCTTCCACGATCGTGTAGAGGTATTCTCCGTGCTTCTCCACCCAGAGATCTCCCTCGTGGTCCTCCCACTTGTCCCGGTAGTGGTTGAGTGAACGGTAGGTACGGGTGCCCACATGGCATCTGGGAATTTCTTTTTCGTTGATAAAGAGGACATCCTGTCGCATCTCCACCGAGTCTCCCGGGAGCGCCACGATGCGCTTGATGAAGTCCTTTCCGATCATCTCGTAGTCGTCGAGAAAGTCCGGCAAGCGGGCTGCAGCAGGTGATCCTGTCTGCTCCTGGAGGGAAGGCTTGACGAAAACGACGACCTCGCCATGTTTAGGATCCGAGAAGCGAACAAGGCGTTTGTTGGTGAAGGGTAGTGAGATGCCGTAGAGATACTTGCTCACGAAGATGTGATCCCCCACCATCAGAGTGGGCACCATGGACTCGCTCGGGATCTTGAACGCCTCCACCGCGAACAACCTGAGGAAGACCGCGACCAGCACCGCAACGCCGATGGACTCGAAGTACTCTCTCGCGGCGCTCTTGCGCGCGAACAGCATGTGCCGGTTGCACTTGTTCTCCAGCTTCTGTGCCAGGCTGGAGATCCTATCGTGGTCTTCCGAGTCGAGGGCTTTTTTCAGGGATCCGATGGTCGTGTTCAGATCCGTTCGCCCGCGCTCCGAAACCTTGTAGCCTTTCTTTTCAAGAATCTTCTCCACCCGCTTGAGGAGGTGTGCGGCTGCTTTTGCTCTGTAGTTTCGGTTGAAGGGGCTGTCCTGATCAGTGTCCCTCCAGAAGGGGAGACGTGCTCGAAGTGAGTAGACCACAACCACTAGCACTGCGAAGAGAGCCAGCACGTACCAGGGTTCGAACTCGTCCACGACCTCGAGGCGATCGAGGATGTCGATCGCCACCCAGGACACAACGAACGGTATGAACACAAACCACACCAGGTACCAGAACTTGTATGCGAAGTATCGGAGATTCAAGACTCTTGCTCCTCGAAAGCGAATTGTGATTTCTTATATCCCCCATGGGGCAGCGGTTTCAAGGAGGAAACCGTTGTGAGGGGTTACTATTCCCTCAAGCGTCACCCCCTCGCCCCCTCTTACAATCCTCACCCCCTGACC
>JAUVAN010000213.1 GCA_030591725.1 Deltaproteobacteria bacterium | reverse complement strand
CTCCCCTCTCCGTTTACCGGAGAGGGGCCGGGGGTGAGGTTTTCCTGGAGGGGTGCAGGCTCGTTATGAAGCGTATTGCGATTACTCGATAATCGGATCGGTGCCGGGCTCCACGGGCTGGGTGGACCACGTGAAATTGTCGATGAAAGCTATGGAGTCCCAGACGCAATCGCCCTCGTCGTGGATGGAGAAGGTGATCTGGAAAGTGGTTCCAGGGACAACCCCCCACGTGGTGCGCAACCATCCGGTGGAACCGGAGATCCCCGAAATCGCCGGCTCCCAGCCTGATCCGGTCTCGTCGCAGGGGTAAGAGGCGTTCTCGAAGAAGTTGTTGTCCACCTCGACCTCCACGCCCAGATCGTCGAACACGATGTTGGTGGTCGCGCCGCCGTTGAGGTTGGCGTCCTCCACGATCGCATAGTAGGCGTCGTTGTATCCCAGGTTGATCCATTCGTCGTACTCCGCAGAACCGAACAGGGAGTCGAAGGAGAACCCGAGAGCGTTGGTGGGGGCGATGAGTGTCATCTCGATCTGAGTAACATCACAAGATGCGTAGGGGGTGGAGGTCGTCGAGTTGTTGCCCATGAAATCGGTGATGGGGTCCAGGGAAATATCGGCCGTCATCCCGCCCATGTCCTGCGCCTGGTTAGGGTTGGGCTGACCCACCGGCCCGGTGCTGATGACCGCCATCTCGCAGCCGTACGTGGGCAAGATGCAGGTGTTGGAGCCCTGGTGGGAGAGAGTGTCGAAGGCCACGTCGCCCCCCGAGGAGGTATGGATCTTTGTGACAGAAACGACGAACCGGGCGTCGCACAGGTCAATCGCCGCCTGAAGACCTGCCTCGCTGTTGTCCAGCCCCGTGCAATCGCATCCATCTTCCTCTTCGTCGGTCTCGCCATCGCAGTCGTTGTCCACCAGATCTCCGGTGCCCGCATCGCCCAGATCCTCTATGGCCATCGGGTTGACGAACTCGTTGTTGTCGTCGCAATCGTCGGGAGGGCTGAACCCGTCCCCATCCTTGTCGTTGGGATCCACACCAGTATCCGTATCGGTGTCGGAATCCGCGTCCGTGTCCGTATCCGTGTCGATGTCGGAATCCGAATCCGCGCCTGCGTCGGTGTCCCTGTCGTCAGGGTCATTGCAGGAGGCCACTCCGATACAGAACGCCGACAGGGCAAAAAGGATATATGAAAATCGTGATAACATAATGTCTTCCTCCTGGGAGTCAGGGAAGCGTTTACGTTTCAGTGTCAACTGACGGCGCAAATAGATAAAAAACAATGTTCGTTGTTTTTTTACGACCGGGGTGGTTGCTTGCCGCGCGTTCCAATTCTCAAACGATCGAGCACGAAATCGGATTGTCTTTCCTTGTAACGCCGATGTGAAGCGTGTCCGCGTTCATTAGCCCTGTGTGTGCGGCGATCGAGGATTTGCACCTCGGTCCTGATGTAGATTATCGGGCGAGGGATCGGATTGATGCCATCGGTGTTGTACGCGTTGTGGTAATCCGGGATTCGAAGGGGCATGTCCGCAACCCAGTGAACCACCTTGTAATTGGGTGACGAGTGGGTGTTGGACATGGGCTGGAGCGAGTTCTCGGTCTCGGGGTTCATCTGTGAAAGGTCCATCAGGTCCGACAGATGGTTGTTTTTCCTGCAATACGACCCGAAGGGCAGAAGGGTGTTGGTCGATTCTTTCGCCAGCACATAGTTAAAGGGGAACAGGTGCCTGCAAAGAAAAGCGATGGTAGGGAGGACGTCGTCCTTGGTGGCGGTCACCACCCGGAATCTCATTTTGTCGAAGAGCTGTGCAGAGAGAGGGTCTGCCTTGGAGAGCAGTTTGGTCACCATGCTTGAACGCTGCTTGCGCCCACCCATGAACTCCACCACCGGGAGCTGTTCGGCCATCATCTTGCTGACGGTTTTGTAGATCAGCTCCTCCGCAGAAAAGAAGAGCGACTGGTCGGTCATCTCCAGCGCTTGCCGGGCCTCGCTCGCGTCGAAGTGATTGATCACGTGCATCGCCTTGAGGAGCGTGCAGGCCCCGAGCTGTCGATGGCGATTTTTCAGATTGCTGGCTATCTTCAGCAGGTCGGGAAGTGACGCGATTCGCAGCGGCTTTGGAATGGGAAAATCGAACTCCCGCTTGAGGTAGACGATGGCCTCGTCGCGGATCCGTTCGATCATGGCCAGATCCTCCGGATCGTCCAGATCGAGGCGATGCGACTTGAGCAGTTCCTGTATCTCGTCGCCCGTGAGGCTCAACTTGACCCAATCGAGCACGCTTCCACCCCGCAGGACGAGGCGAGCCATCTCGAGATCGAAAAGCGAAAACCTATCCAGAGGACGGTACTTCATCGACTGAATTGTTGCGTTCGGGTTCACGTAATTAACTCGTTGGAAACGATACGGAGGGCTCGGTGAGAGGCTCAGGTCTTGTTATTTGCCAGAGCTCTGCTCTCCTTTGGAGGGGGGCATTGTCCAAGGGAAATGGTGCCGAAAAAGATGCCGGAAACTATGAACAGCAAGAGGACGTTACCCCACACGGTGCCCGTGCAGAGTGGAACCAATGCTGCCAGAAGAAGAAGTGCGACAGGTGCGAGTTTCAAAATCATGAGGTTTCCTTTTCTGCGGCTCTCTCCGACACCGACTTACCTGTAGGATAAAATACCACCCAGGGCCGCCTCGTGTCAAATTTCATCTCTTGTAACGGGCTGGGTCCAGCCATGCAAGGGAAAAAGAACCGTTTTCTAAAAAGGGTGTTATTTTACGTGAAAAGTGTCGATTTGACAGTACGCGAAGTTTGGAATTAATGTGTTCCACACGGTAGAATCAAGGATTGAAAACACACGAAACAATTTGAAATGACAGAAAAAAAGCTACCCATACTACCCTTGCGAAACTCGGTCATGTTCCCGGCATCGGTGGTGCCCATCAATGTGGGACGTGAGAAATCGATAAACATCATCGAGTCGGTTTCCAACACCGAAGATCAACTCATCGGTGTGCTGAGCCAGAAATCCGCGCAGACCGAGGATCCCGATTGGTCCGACCTCTACAGGATGGGGACCGTCGCCCGGATCCTCAAGGTGATCAAGCTGGGTGAAAACAATTACTCTGTGGTCCTTCAAGGTGTGGAGCGATTTCAAATTGTGGAGGAGATCGACCGAGATCCCTTCCTCTCCGCCCGTGTGCTCACCATACCGGACGAGCCCAACGAAGACCTGGAGATCGAGGCCCTCGCACAGAGCCTGAAGGAGACCGGGAAACAGTTGATAACGTTGCTGCCCAATCTTCCCAAGGAGGCGACGGGGATACTCGATCACGTGACGGAGCCGGGTATCCTGGCGGATCTGGTCGCGTCCAACCTGACCGTGGACGTGGCGGAAAAACAGGAGGTCGTCGAGGCGGTCGACGTTGGACGGAGAATTCGAATCTGTCTCAAGCTGCTGACCAAACAACTGGAGATGCTGAAGGTCAAGAAGGAGATCACCTCATCCGTCCAGGAGGAGATGGGGCGCAGCCAGCGGGAGTACTTCCTCCGGCAACAGCTCAAGACCATCAGGGAAGAACTCGGTGAAGGTGATGATGACGAGGACGAAATCGACGAGTTGAAGAATCGCATTTCGGACAGCGGCATGAGCACGGAAGCCGAGAAGATGGCAAGCAAGCAGCTGGGACGGCTGCGACATATGCAGAGCTCCTCCGCGGAGTACACGGTTTCGCGTACCTACCTGGACTGGCTCCTGGAGATCCCGTGGAAGAAGGCCACAGAAGACAAGCTGGACGTTGAGAAGGTGCAGGAGGTTCTCGACGAAGATCATTACGACCTGGAAAAAGTAAAGCGGCGCATCATCGAGCAGCTAGCGGTCCTCAAGCTCAACCCGGACAAGAAGGGTCCCATCCTGTGCCTGGTCGGGCCGCCCGGTGTGGGCAAGACATCCCTGGGTCGCTCTATTGCGAGGGCCATCGGCCGGGAGTTCGTGCGGATATCTCTGGGGGGAATTCGCGACGAGGCCGAGATTCGCGGTCATCGCAGAACCTACGTGGGCGCGCTTCCCGGGAGGGTGATTCAGGGCATGAAGAAGGCGGGAACGGTGAACCCCCTGTTCATGCTTGACGAACTGGACAAGCTCGGGGCGGATTTCAGGGGAGATCCGGCGTCGGCCTTGCTGGAGGTACTCGATCCCGAGCAGAACAACTCCTTTTCGGATCACTACCTGGAGGTGGTGTACGATCTCTCCCAGGTGATGTTCATCGGCACGGCGAACACCCTGGCCACCGTCCCTCACGCCTTGCTCGACCGGATGGAGGTCATAGAGATCCCCGGTTATACCCGCGAGGAGAAGAAGCGCATCGCGTTCGGCTTCACCATTCCCAAGCAGACCGCTGAACACGGACTCGGCGAGGACAAACTTCAATTCAGGGACGATGGGGTGCTCCGGATTATCGATTCGTACACCCGCGAGGCGGGCGTGAGAAATCTCGAAAGAGAGATAGCGGCCGTGTGTCGCTCCGTCGCCGTGAAGGTGGCGAGGGGGCAGGGGGAAGGGGTGTTCGAGGCGAACGACGAGTTTGTTACGGAGGTTCTCGGGCCGGTTCGCTATATGCCGGAGATGGCCGATCGTTGCGCGGTGCCCGGGGTGGCCACCGGCCTGGCCTGGACCCCCAACGGAGGAGAGATCATATTCATCGAGGCCACCAAGATGAAGGGTGCGGGAAAGATGACGATGACGGGTCAACTCGGCGATGTCATGAAGGAGTCAACACAGACCGCGCTCTCCTACGTCCGGGCCAACGCGGTGCGGCTGGGCCTGGATCCCGATTTCAACGAGAAGTTCGACGTGCACATTCACGTTCCCGCCGGGAGCGTTCCCAAGGACGGGCCGAGCGCGGGAGCGGCCATGCTGACCGCCCTGGTTTCCCTGTTTTCGGACAGGCGGGTCAGGCCCGACGTGGCGATGACCGGGGAGATTACCTTGCGGGGGCTCGTGCTTCCCGTCGGCGGCATCAAGGAAAAGGTGCTTTCCGCCCATCGCGCCGGCATCAAGACCATAGTGCTTCCTGATCGAAACAAGAAGGACAAGCCCGATATCCCCGAGGAAATCCAGAAAGATCTGAAGCTGGTATTCGTGCATCGGATGGAAGAGATCCTGGACGTTACCCTGGAGGGCGAGACCGCCGAGGCAAAGAGCGGGTGAAGCCGGGTTTCGACGTGAGCGAATCGCAAAAACCGTACATGGATGTTCCCGTATTCCCACAAGAGGGTCCGATTCATCTTGATGAGATCCTCGGACGCGGCAGGCCGCTGGAACTGGAGATAGGTTTCGGCAAGGGGCACTTTATTATAGAGCGTGCCCTGTATCGCCCCGAGGCGACAATTCTGGGAATAGAGACGAGGAGAAAGTGGGTTCACCTCGCTGAGTCCAGGGCTCAAAAGAGGGCCGTCGGGAACGTCGTCGTTCGTCATGGAGATGCCCGCGCGCTACTCAAGCGGATGCAGCCGGATCGGTGTTTTGAACGCGTCTTCATCAACTTTCCGGATCCCTGGTGGAAGGCGAAGCACGCCAAGCGGATGGTCGTCACGCAGGAATTGGGGCGGGATCTTGTCAGGTTGCTCGTTCGCGGCGGAGAGATCATGATCCAGACGGACGTGGATTTTCGCGCCGATGCTTACCTGGAGGAACTTTCTGCAGTGGAAGAACTCGAACCTCTCGGGCAGGGTGGCCGGGTCGAGGAAAATCCATTTCGCGCCAGATCCCTGCGCGAGATTCGATGCGAGGAACTAGGCATGCCCGTCTATCGAATTCTTTTTGTCAGGAAATGATTACGCGTCCGTCTCCTCGTCATCCGTGGTGCTCGACACCGTCGGGACAGTGATATCCAACTTGATGCCGCCTTTCTCTCCCGTGGAATTCTCGTTGGGAATGAAACGGACCTGGGTCTTGACCTCCAGGGAGATCTTGGAGGCCATCTTTACGAGCTCTTCGGAGAGGTTGGTCTTTTCCAGAAAGAGGCGCGTCTCGCGAGCGATTATAGCCACCGCTGCCTGCTTGGTTTCGTCGACCTGGGACATCATGTGGGCGGCGATCTCCTTGGGCAGTTTGAAATCGCCCATCAGGGACTTGAGACGACCGTCCTTCAACACCGACTCCACACCGGCCTCTATGCGTCGCTTGAAGCCCTCGGGCACCATCTTTTCGAGAAGAGATTCGTCGTCGTGATCCGCTGGAAAGGAATCGTTTCCTTCTCGTTCGGGGTCGTGCTGGTCAGGCATGTTTTCTCCCTCAGTATATGATGGGTTGGGGCGCTACGGGCTGACTCGGAGGCGCTGGCTTTGCAGGCGTGGGTTTTGCGGGCGCCGGGGGAGGAGGAGGGGGGGCGAGTGGTCTTGGGGGCTGCGAAGTCGGCTTTTTGATTTTCTTTTTTGGTGGGGGAGGGAAGTCGAGCGGCCTTCCGCTGCTCGCCTGTGCCTTCATGCGGGCTACCCTGTTCTTGATGCGGGCGGGATCGCAGCTGAACACAGTGACACCAACTCCCGTTCCGCCGCCGCCGCCGCCGGACTCGCCCCAGGTATGGGCCGAGTGAAGCACGCATCTCTTGAGCCCGTGATCGTAAAAGACGGTGTACAGGGGTGTTGAGTGTATGGGCTCCAGCAGGGGGTCCTGCGCGGCCGCCTTTGAGAAATAGTCCTGGGAGTCCATGGGGGAATGGCACGCGGCCAGGGTCAGAAGCGCCACCCCCGCCACCGGCAGCAGTAGCCAGGACAGAACGCACATCCGGTTATTTTTTCGACAGCTTCGCATGGTTTGGTATCCATCGCTTCAGTTTGAGATGTGAAGAATACCAGAGCATCCTGGAACTATGAAGGAGTTTTGCTTGTTAAAGGGGCCGGCTCTCTTTTGTTTCTAGATTACGGATGTGCCATCCGTGGCCTCGTCAGTCATACGACCACTGTCCGATGCCCGCGCGGTGGACGAATGTTTCTTGGCCTTCCACCACTCACCGAGCGGACCGTTCTCGGCTCGGATTCTGAAGTACTCCAGCTGCTCGTCCAGTGTCATGTCGCGAATCTCTTCGTAGATCCGCGCCTGAGTTCTTCGTTTGAACTCAAGGCAATCAAACGTCTTCTTCTTCGTATCCATGACTGATGACCTCCTTGGGAGATAATATCGTCAACACTCCGTATCCGTGATGAAAATTGACAGCATTGTACGACTTGATCTTTTCCAGGTGCACGATGTGGCGGAAGTTCCAGGACACGATTGCGTCCGCTCTGGCCACGGTCGCCGCAGCGACGTGACCGGCATCGCCCATCTGCTTTTGTCCGACTATGCCGGCAGAGATATAGGCGTCTCGCAGCGCCTCTGTCTCCCTCGTCACCGCCACGCGCTCGACGGCCT
>JAUVAN010000046.1 GCA_030591725.1 Deltaproteobacteria bacterium | reverse complement strand
CAGACACATAATTTCAGCGCTTACGATCCCGCCTGGCCGTTCGATCCGTCCTGCGCTGCGGCCGCCGGAAACGACATCTGGTTCGAGGTGGATGTTCCCGTGGGCGAGGTGCTCTTCCTGGAGGCCAGTCCGTTCGGGGGTGCTGAAGTGGCGGTGTACATCGCGGACACGTGCCCGGTAGTCGGGTGCGTGGCCAGCTCGGCCGACCCGGACCTCGCCAACTGGTACAACTCTGGGTCCTCGACGGCCACGGTCTACGCGGTGGTCAAGGCAGTAGATTCGTCGGATAACTTTGCCAACGTGGCCGTTTCGCTCGATGTTACTAGTGCGTCGCCGGGGGATTTCTGTTCGGGCGCAACGGTAGTGGATCTCACGGCCATCACTCCCCAG
The DNA here is from genome assembly GCA_030591725.1 of Deltaproteobacteria bacterium. Lineage (GTDB taxonomy): Bacteria > Myxococcota_A > Polyangia > JAAYKL01 > JAAYKL01 > JAUVAN01. The sequence continues at coordinate 15,637 of JAUVAN010000046.1, read as the reverse complement.
AACTGGACAGGAAGTTTCAGCGCCTTCACTGATGGCTTCACGGGCGGAACGGGTTGCGGCGCGGTGAGCAGCCCCGACCCGGAGGCATGGTTCGAGGTGACAATCCCGGCGGATTACTGGCTCAATATTGCCAACTCCGGCGCCGTTGACGCACAGTTGCAGATCCTGGACACCTGCACAACGAGCGATTGCCTGGCGGCGGGCATCAACGCCATCTGGTGGCAAAACCCGGATCCGACCAACCCGACCACGGTGATGGTTGCGGTTGAAGGCGACGGTATCATCACCGGTGGGCTCGACATCGATTTCCTCACCACCGATATCGCTCCAGACTGCTACTTTGATGGTGGAACCTATGAAGATTCCACGTTGCCGATGGACCTGTTTTACGACTACTCCTATGCACAGTCCATCTACTACTCGGCCGATCTGTGCGGCGCCGGTACAATCCAGCAGATCAGCTGGGAATACAACGGGATGGGCGCGGAGACCGAGACAATCGACATCTTCATGGCCAACACCACCAAGACCACGTTCACCAGTTCGTCGGACTGGGTTGCCGTGGGGTCGCTGACCCTTGTTTACTCCGGCACTTACCAGGTGACCACGACAGCTGGTTGGCACACGGTCACTCTCGACACACCGTTCGCGTACAACGGCACGGACAATTTGTTAGTAGCGGTGGACAAGAATACCGGATCCTACATTTCGTACGATTATAATTTCTACGCCGTTTCCGTAACCGGTAACCGCTCAATTGTCGTGAGTGAGGACTTCACCGACATCTTGCCGAGCGCGCCGTCGACCTGGGGATACATACAAGCCTACGTGCCCAACATCCTGCTCGAGTTCTAGCACTTCCAACCGTGTTGACGTTGACGCGCCCCTGAACTACCGTCACGCCATGTCTGAAATTACCTACAAAGATGCGGGTGTTGACATCGACGCGGGCGCCGAGATGGTCGAACGGATCAAACCGGCGATTGAATCCACCATGCGAGAGGAGGTTCTCTCCAACGTGGGCGGTTTCGCGTCCCTGGTGTCGTTGCCGGACGGCTACAAAGATCCGGTGCTGGTCTCGGGGACCGACGGGGTGGGAACCAAACTCAAGGTGGCCTTCGCCATGAACGACCACCGGACGGTGGGGATCGATCTGGTGGCCATGTGCGCCAACGACGTGCTGGCCATCGGCGGTGAGCCGCTCTTCTTCCTGGATTACTACGCATGTAGCAAGCTGGATCCCGAGTCCGGAGCCCAGGTGGTGGAGGGAATCGCGCAGGGGTGCAGACAGGCGGGCGCGGCCCTGGTGGGCGGAGAAACGGCGGAGCTTCCCGGCTTGTATAAGCGGGGGGAGTACGACCTCGCCGGATTCCTTGTGGGTGTTGTCGAGCGTGATGGGGTCATCAATGGCGATGGGGTGCGTCCACTAGACGCCGTAATAGGACTCGAATCCAGCGGTCTTCACTCCAATGGATTCTCCCTGGCTCGCAAGATTGTGGAAAAGGCGGGCGCTTCTCTCGATTCGACGCCGCAGGGCATGGATACAACCCTTGGACGCGCCCTGCTGCAACCCACATGCATCTACGTCAAGCCGATCATGTCCCTGGTCGCGCACCTGGAGGTAAAAGCCATGGCGCACATCACGGGTGGAGGTCTGCTCGAGAATATCCCCCGAACGATTCCATCCGGTCTCGGTGTTCATCTTCGCGCGGGGTGGCCGGTGCCCCCCATTTTCCGGTGGCTTGCGGCAAACGGCCCCGTGCAGGCGGTCGAGATGCAGCGTACCTTCAACATGGGGATCGGAATGACCGTCGTGGTATCCCCAGACCAGGCAAACGATGCCGTTGCGCACCTGAAGAAAAACGGCGTTAGCGCGAGCGTGATTGGCGAGGTGGTCGAGGTCGATGACCAGGGGCCAAGGGTCGTGGTGGAGGGTGATATTTGACCAGCAACTACTACGATGTAGTTGTCCTCGGGATGGAACTTGGACCCCTCACCGCAGGCGCTCTTCTTGCGCGCAGGGGTTTTCGCGTCCTCGTCGTCGGACAGGGCGGCGCCAGCGATAAATACTCATGCCTTGGTTTCGATTTCACCCACCGACCATTTCTGCTCACGTCGGCACACTCACCCGTTTATCGTCGCATCTTCGACGAACTCTCCCTGGGCCAGCTCTTCGCACAGGTGGCCGAGATCCCCAGTCCCTGCTACCAGGTCATCCTGCCGGACGCCCGCATCGATGTTCACGAGGATCACGAGAAGACCGAACGGGAGATCATCCGTGAGTTGAACGTTCCGAAGGACCAGGTCCAGGCAGCGTTGAAAGAACTGGGCCGGACAAGCGGGGAGATAGACAAGCTGTTCGCCGCCGACGTGGTCGTGCCGCCGGAATCTTTTTTCGAGAGGCGCGAGTTCTCCCGCGCGCAGGTTCAGAACCCGTTTCACCTGGTCCGGGATCCGGGTCCCCTCACACGACACGACGCCGAAAAAGATCTGCAGCGTTTCCTCGAACCGGTGGTGAGAATGGAAACCGCCGGCGCCCCGTCGCCGGCTCCCCTGGTGTCGCGTCGCCAGATGGGCGCCTGGCTGTTCGGGTGCCGGCAGATAACGGGGGACAGAGATGGCCTGCGGAGGCTACTTTGTGATCGCATAGTCGGACATGGTGGCGACGTCGGTCCCGGCCAGTCGGTCACTGAAATAGTCATCTCTCGCTCAAAGGTCACCGGTGTGCGAATGCGAGGGAAAGAGGAGCCCACCGGTTGCAGGACCGTGCTCACGGATCTCTCACCCAAAGAGCTGGCACCGCTGGTGGCCCCCAATCTCTGGTCCAAGCGCTTTGCCGCTCTTGTTGCGAACGCTCCAGAGCCGGTGCTCGGATACGGACTCAATCTGGGAGTCGATCCGGAGGTCGTTCCCTCCGGGCTGGCGAAGACGGCCTTTGTCTGTTCTGGAGACAACCTCGGCGCCGACCTGCTGCGGGTGGAGATCGTTGCGCAACGTGACAAGACAAAGGCGGCAATTCATGTTTCCTGTATCGTCCCGCGAGGCGAGGAGGACTCCATACGAACCGGCGCACTTCGGGACGACATACTGGATCGCATGCGGTGGCTAATCCCGTTCCTGGACAACCATCTGAGAATGGTCCACTCACATTACGATGGCTTCGGTCCTCTGGATCTGACCGGCGAGGCGGATGGAGAAACACCACCCGTTCCCCACCCGGAGGAGGTTCCACGCTGGCTCCTGCGGCGACCTCCCACCGGAGGAGCGCTTGGCGTTGAGGGACTCCCTCATCGCACGGGTATGAAGGGCTTGCTCCTTTCGGGAAGCCAGGTGGTATGCGGGCTCTCCACCGAGGGAGAGTTCATCGCCGGATGGGGCGCGGCGCACATCGCCGGGAAGATCGATCCCAGCCGCCGCCGCCTTGTGATGTCCATGCGATCCAAGGTTGAAATGTAGACGGATCTCATAATTTTCGGCTAACATCGCGAAATAAAAGAAGAATAAAAGTGACTGGCACCGTTTTAGGGGGACACCGGCCACCACTACATACAAGTAATACGCTGCCGTTGGTTGTAGGCCTCTACGTGAAAGTAGAACCACTTGTGGTCCTTGTTGTTCAGGGCGTTGTTCTTCCAGATATCCTCATCGTAGTATAATTCGATATCTTGAAACTTCTGATTGAAGGCGTCTTTTTTGAACTCGCCACTGTCCTGGGTGGGTTTCTTCAGGCAATACGCCAGATCGTCTTTGAAACCGTCCCACAAGACGTCACTCGAGGCCTCGTTGTTTGCCTCGCACAGGTACCTGAATAAATTCTGGGCGGCCTCCTCGAAAATTTCGAAATTCTTTCTATGAGTCTTGGCGTTCACAGTGTTGTTTGTTTCGTCATACTGATATTTCCATTCAAGATGTGTGGCGTCAGGACAATGGTCTGCTTCCGCGTGACCAATATCTGGTCGGTAGCCATACCACGACAGATCCCAGTCATTGCCCTTCTTGCGTTTCAACTCTCTGATATCGTTGAACGGAGAATGAATGCCCGAGAACCCCTGATGAGACCAGGTGTCCGCGTATGAGTGAAGGACTAACCCCAGCTTTATCAGCTTGCGAGTTCTCTCCTCGCGCGAGGAATTTTTTACTTCGTTGACGGCCTCACCCACCAACTCGTTGGCCAGCTCGCCGTTTGCTTTGGTCACGTAGTGTTTGTGCCTTATCGAATTCAGTCCGCTAAAATCTTTGGCGGGTACAAAGTGAAAGGATACATATACTTCTTTTTGCACCTCCTCACGAATACCCTCGGCCAGACCAAAGAGTTTGTGGGCTGTGCAAACAGGGTCGAAGGTCTGTTTATTGCGCCGGTAGCGAGGGTGTTCCCGAATGAAATCGGGTGGATTTGTAACCCTGACTGGGAAATGGGTTGTCGCGTCGTCAGTGTATTGCGAGGCGTGTGCTATTGTCTGGGCGTCGTCTTCTTCGAAGCCTGCTTTTACAGCCAGTATCTTGACTACCGAATAGTGAAAATCTTTTTGCATTTGTTTCTCCTTTTCATTGTTTTGTGGTCACGGCCCAGCGTCGGGGGGCAGCGTCTCCTTGTTTTGGATGAAGGGGCACTTCACATGGATCGCGATGGCGTCCTTCGGCTTGTCACCAAATTCGAGCTTCTCCGATGAGCGTATGACAAATCGACCGTCGCCGACCTCGTGTATCTGCAAAGGCTTGCCGGAGTAAGGATCGACTCGCGCTTGCGCAAACGCGGGGCTATCGAAGATCTCGATCCCGGGGCACGACGACGTCTCCTCGGCGACCTTCCGATACCTGGCCAGCAGTCGCAAGGCGCCCAGGTAGAAGCTCGTCTGGCCGTTCTTCTGAAGATAGAAGCGAAAAGCAGTCAGGCTCAGGCTGGCGACCCAAAGAGGGGTTTCCCCATTTGGGCGGGCCTTTGCCGGATCGCGAATCCACTCCAGCCATCGAAAGGGGTTTTTTATGTCGGCCAAACAGCGGTCATAAGCCTCATCGCTTGTCACTTTTAGATTGGAAAAGCACTCGGCGGCGGTGTCTTCCGGCCTGCACGAAAGGGTGCAGCCCAACCTGATCTTGTGCACACACATGAGGAGGTTATGGGCAAGCGAAGGGGCGAACGGGATCGGATCCTCCGATTTTCCGACCACCTCTCCCGGGGGGGACCACTGAGGACCGAACAGCCTCGGCAGCGCAGTGTACACGGCCAGATTGACGGTATCACCCTCGAGATACTTCGAAGGGTGAGGCTGAGTAGCGATGAGCGCGGCGAGATCCCGATCGATAAGGGTGAGAAGCGGCGCTCCCAGTGGCTCGCGTCTGTTCAGGAGCCACTCGAGCGCGGAAACCACCCTCGCTGCGCTGGCGGTTGCGATCGCCGGCTCAAGGAACGAGGTGCCTCCCCGGTGGAAATCCTGTCCGAAGCGGATCAGGTCAAGGAGACTGACGACGGCGTTTTGCGTCTCCCCATTGCGGGCGGTTTCGATTGCCGACGCCGCGACGAGTCCGTTGAGGCGAAGATACTTTCCCCTGTAATCTTCGACTTTGCGCACTCCCGGTAGATAAGGGCTGCAAGTGTCCTCGTGGGCAACCGTCTTGCCTATGCGTTCTATCGATGGAGCACATACTTTCAGCAGATCCTCTATCGGCTCGCGGTTCACGGTGCTGTCGCGCAAGGGTCGAACAGCGTAGAGCCTCCTCGGGGGGAAGCCGTCCTGAGAGAACGCGCCGCTTTCGAAGTAGGAGTTGCTGAGCTTCTTTGCACGCTCCAGGCTGAGCGCCGCGACACAGGGGTCGTCTTCTCCTGCGGGTTCCACCACGGCGACGATGTCCCCGGTCGCGGTGCCCGGGAGCGGCTGTCCCCGCAGCACGGGACGCAGGCATGACTTCGATTTATTTTTCTTGGCGAGGTCCAGGAACTCTTTCGTGACGAACTTCGTCTGCTCTTCAGATGAGAGCCCGTCCAGAGAATCCCGGAAAACGGGCGATCTCTTGTCGGCATCTTCTTCACCGGAACCGTCACTACTGCACCCGGCAAGGCCTATCAGAGCGAGAACCACGACAAGCACACAGAGATGTCCGGCGTTCATGATGCCCTCCTGGGGCTGGATTGTATCGGAATGGAATGGAGGGGGATAGAGGGGAACTAACCGAAGCCGAGCGGGAGAATGATGTCTCCCATTCCCTATGAAAGGCGTTGTTCCACAACGGGTTTTGTGCGGCCTGCATGAATATTCTTCATGGTAAACGGTCCATAAATTGAATCATGCAACTGATAAACATTTTATTGTTTATTGTCATGATATGCTTTGCATCGGAACTGCTAATACGATTTGTGACTGTTGCTGACTTCTTTTGCCCCGGAGGATCTGATGAGAGTTCTTATTGCAGCTATTGTCGTCCTGATGTCCACTTCTGTTCTTGCGCAGAAATTCAAGCAGCAGAACCCGGATGCGACCATCAAACTTCAGGAAAAGCCAACATTTGAAACCCTGAAGATGGCGAAGTCCACTCGGGTGCAAATTGACATCAAGAACCCTGCCTACAAGAAAGTGGTGTTCTCCACCCTTCCCCAGAAAAACAACAAGGCAGACACGATTTCCTTTCTGGTGGGCACAGCGGAAAGGCGAGAATCCTTCTTGAGTAGAAGCCAAAAAACACTGATCAGGAAAATTATAGCCGACGCAAAAGCACACCGCCTGAAGGATGCTGGAAAAAAATGGGAAGCTTACCTAGTGTCAATCAGGCACCAGAAAAGGCCGGTCAACCTCAACAACCTTATCGCTCACATCGTGGTCAACGCGTTTCTTTCCCATGAAGCCGGCAATTTGAAGATTGTCCGAGAGAACCTGGCCAAGGCCGGCGGAGCCGACAACCTCTCATCGCTGAAGTCACTGAGTGAGTCGGTGGCCCGAGCCAGTACTTTGGCAAATGGATTATTGACCAGTCTTCATGGCGCGGCGAAGGAAGCCGTCAGCAATATCAAATAGAGCCTTGCAGGCCCAGAGAGTCCCTTATTTCTTCCATGTGGTTCAACTCTTCAACCGGGCGCGCATAGATAAAATCACCGACAACGCGAAAAGCCGTATCGAGCCAGTCCAGGGTCCTCTTTTTTGACGGATCGTCGAGTGCTGACCGGTGCACAAGATTTTTCAACTCACTCTTGTGGGCCAAAACATTGAGCGCCTGAACGATGGCCATATCGTCGTATTCAAAACCGGTTATCCACTCGACAAACCGGGTCACAACGGGTTCTTTTTGCGGGTAATAGTCTGGATTGGACAGCTCGGACAGGTCAAAATCCTGGGCAACCAGAAACCGGACGCCGGTATTGTCCTTCAGGTTGCCGACGTTGTGGCGCGGAAACTCAAATTCCTCGTTCATGGTTATGAAATTGAGCAGGTGAAAATTCAGGTAGGAGATCTTGTTCACCTCACCCTCCATGTTTTTATCTATCCTCAGTCCGCAACGTCGCGCCAATTCGCTTTTCGGTTCCCGAAAGAAGGCGGGAAAAGTTCCAAGAGTTCGTCCATCTGCATTTCGATAGGTAAGCTTGGCTAGTCGCGTCTGAAAAGTGGTGGTCTCAAACACCTTGAGCAACTGATAGAGCAAGAATTCCTGTAGCAAATGGGTCCGTTGTTCCTTCTTGTTTGCTCCCCCAATCCGGCTCCAGTTGTGAACGCCGCAGTGGGTGATGATCTTCATGTCATCGCCCAGATGCGAGAATATGTTTCCTTGTTGCGGGATCCCTTTTTTTTCGCTCGCCTCGCCTGGCGTTGAACAGTATTTTTTGTAGATCGCAAAATGTTGATCTCGCTCGCCTGCGTCCCTCGCAACCTCAGCTTCGATGCGCGCCATCAGTTGCTCGCTCTCGAACTCCATACGCATGGGTTTGTACTCACAATTGGCCCGCAGGTTACCGCTTTCTCTGACCAGGGCGCCGACGAATCGAGTCGTCCCGTTGTCGTCGATATAGCGCATCACGGCTTTCTGGGGCGAAGCGGTCGACGTGTCGCTATTGAGAAGATCAAAATTTGAAATCAGTTCTGCCTCGAAAACGTCGTTCGGCTGAACACCTCGAAACAACGGAGATGGGCTTTCCTCGCACTGACGCGGCAAGTACGCCGCATAGCTGACCTTCGCGGCAGGAGTTACTGCCTCAACTCGCGGACTCGAACAAGCGAGTAAAAAAAACGAGACAAATGTGCCACACTGAACAAGCCGATTCATGGACCCAATACTGCCTCGGGATACCGCCCTCGTCTATTCTTGATTGCGGATAGGCATGAGGTTGGAGACAGCCGAATTATTGTCGGATTATTGAAAACAGGGGAGGGGAACTAACCGGGGCTGATCGGGACTACATCATGCCGCCCATGCCGCCCATGCCGCCCATGCCGCCCATGTCGGGCATGCCGCCGCCGCCCTCATCCTTCTTGGGCTTGTCGGCGATGGCACACTCGGTGGTGATCATGAGGCCTGCAACCGAAGAGGCGTTCTGGAGCGCCGCACGAACTACCTTCGTGGGATCGATGATACCGGCCTTGATCAGGTCCTCGTACGTGTCGGTGGCCGCGTTGTATCCGAAGGCACCCTTGCCCTCGGCGACCTTCTGAACCACGATGGAGCCTTCCACGCCGGCATTTGCGGAGATCTGACGCATTGGCTCTTCAAGGGCGCGACGAAGGATGTTGACTCCTGTCACTTCTTCCCCGGGCATGTCCGACTTGAGATTATCGAGAACATCAACGCAACGCAGGAGAGCCACACCGCCTCCGGATACGATCCCCTCTTCCACCGCAGCGCGGGTGGCGTTGAGAGCGTCCTCCACGCGGTCTTTCTTCTCCTTCATTTCGATCTCGGTTGCGGCTCCGACCTTGATGACGGCAACGCCGCCCACCAACTTGGCCAGACGCTCCTGCAGCTTCTCGCGGTCGTAGTCCGAGGAGGTCTCATCGACCTGACGGCGGAGTTGCTCCACGCGGCTCTTGATATCGGCCTTCTTGCCGGCGCCGTCGACGATGGTGGTGTTGTCCTTGTCGATCGTGACGCGCTTGGCCTTGCCGAGATCGTTGACGGTAACCTTCTCGAGGGACAGGCCCAGCTCCTCGGCGATGACCTCGCCGCTGGTCAGGACGGCGATGTCCTTGAGCATTTCCTTGCGCCTGTCGCCGAAGCCCGGAGCCTTGACGGCGGCGCAGGTGAAGGTGCCGCGAAGCTTGTTAACCACGAGGGTTGCCAGGGCCTCTCCGTCCACGTCCTCCGCGATGATGAGGAGCGGTTTCTGCAAGCGAGCGACCTGCTCCAGAATCGGGAGAAGGTCCTTCATATTGGAGATCTTCTTTTCGTGAATGAGAACGAGAACGTCATCGAGCACGGTCTCCATTCGCTCAGGATCCGTCACGAAGTAAGGGGAAAGATAGCCTCGATCAAACTGCATGCCCTCAACGACCTCGAGTGTCGAATCCATGGACTTGGCCTCTTCCACCGTGATGACGCCCTCTTTACCCACGGTCTCCATGGCCTCGGAGATCATGTCTCCGATGGTGTTGTCGCCGTTGGCCGAGATCGTGCCGACCTGGCTGATCTCCTGGCGATCCTTGACCTTCTTGCTCATCTTCTCGAGCTTTTCGACGACTACCTTCGTGGCCTTGTCCAGGCCGCGCTTGATGGACATGGGGTTGTGCCCCGCAGTCACCAGCTTGGAGCCCTCGCGGTACAGGATTTGTGCCAGCAGTGTGGCGGTTGTCGTGCCGTCGCCCGCAACATCCGACGTCTTGGAGGCAACCTCCTTGACCATCTGGGCGCCCATGTTCTCTATCTTGCCCTCCAGCTCGATCTCCTTGGCGACGGTGACGCCGTCCTTTGTGACCGCCGGTCCGCCGAAAGACTTTTCGATGATGACGTTCCTGCCCTTGGGACCCAATGTAACCTTGACCGCGTCCGCCAGATGGTTAACGCCGGCAAGCAACTGGGACCGCGCTTTTTCTTCAAAGATGATATCTTTTGCCATTTTTTCTCTCCTGATATTTCCGCGGCACAACGTGCCGGGTCATGGAACTACTCGATCACCGCCAGGATGTCCTCCTCGCGGAGAATCACCATGTCGTCACCGTCTATCTTGATTTCGGTGCCTGCATACTTGCCGAAAAGCACCTTGTCGCCCTTTTTAACGTCCATTCCCTGAACCTTGCCCTTGTCATCCTTGCGGCCCGGTCCGGCGGCGAAGATCTTGCCCTCCAGGGGTTTCTCTTTGGCGGTCTCGGGGATGATGATTCCGCCCTTGGTTTTCTCCTCTGAATCGAGGCGTTTTACGATCACTCTGTCGTGCAGGGGTCTGATTGCCATGTTATTCCTCCGTTTTCTTTACTGATTTCGTCAGTTTGGTTTTTTAGCTCCTGTGAGCACTCGCATGGTGAGAGTGCCAGCGCGGTCATAGTAGTCACCGTCGTCGGGTTGTCAACACAACCGAAAAAAAAAACATCATTGTCTTATCGTGATAGATTCCATGCCCATGAGATCCCGCACCTGCACATCGGATGACGGACAGTCAATAACTTATCGCGTCATCAACGACGGGCCGTCGACACATACCCTTGTCTTTTCCGGAGGGCTCGGCGGCACCCACCTCATCTGGACGGCCCTCGCCCGTGCGCTTCGGGCCAGCTATCGGCTCATCATATGGGACTACCCTGGTTTGACAGCCTCTCCTTCCACATCCCATCCCGTTTCTGTCAGCGTTTCCAACCTCGCAACGCTCCAGAGAACCGTGATGGATACCGAGAACGTGGAGCGTGCCTGTATCGTGGGTTGGTCCATGGGGCCCCAGGTGGCGCTCGAGTTCAGCGCCAGATACCCGGACCGGATCTCCGCGCTCGTGGCCATATGCGGAGTGGCCGGCAGACCCTTCGAGGACCGCCAGGAGAGCGAGCCCATAGCAGCAGCACTGGGACTCAGAGCAGCCGTTCCCGGCGCGGTTGAATGGATTTCCGACAGGATCGATCGCATTGAAAAGCTCAAATCGATGCTCAGGAAAATCGAACACCCTACTCGATGGGCGAAGCGCCTGGGCCTGGTGGATCCGCTCGTGGACGAGCTGGTCTTCGATGCCGTGATCCGCGACTTCATCGACCTGGATCCGGGCACGTACAGACAGTACGTCAAGGCGGCGGCCAGGCACGACGCCACTCACATGCTCGGAACTCTGGAGCTCCCGGTCTTTGCCCTTGGAGGCGAGAAGGACCGCCTGGTCCCATGCGCTCGGGTCAAGGAGCTGGCAGACGCGATACCGGACGCACGCTACATGGAGATAAGAGGAGCCACCCATTTTCTGCCCCTGGAATATGCAAGCCTCACGGCCCTCGAGATCGATGATTTCATCAAACAGCGCGTGACAAATTGAATGACCCTGCCCTCCGATACCCGCTTGTCTGTTTCGATCTGGACGGCACCCTGATCGACGACACGATCTTCATCTGGAAGACACTTCACGAGCACTTTACTACCGACACCGTGAAACGAAAACGCGCCCACCGGAACTATTTCGCCGGGCGTATTACCTACCGGGAGTGGTTCGAATGCGATCTCGAACTCCTCATCGCCGCCGGTGCGACACGAGCCCGGATCTTTGATCTCCTGGACGATTTACGCCCAATGCCCTTCGCTGTCGAAACGTTGAACGAGCTCAAGGAGCGGGGGCACAAGCTGGCGATCATCTCCGGCAGCCTCGATATCGTGGTCGAGCGCCTGCTCGGTGAAATTGAATTTGATCACGTGTTGATCAACCACATCGAATTCGACGCTCAAGGAAGGATATCCGGCGGAGAGCCCACCCCATACGATCTGGAAGGAAAGGCGGACGGCCTTGTCGAATTATGCCGAAGAGAAGGTATCTCCACCGAACAAGCTGCTTTCATCGGCGATAACGTCAACGATGTCTGGATCGCAAAAAAAGCCGGCCTTGCCATCGCGTTCAACTGCAAGAGCGAAGAGCTGCGGGCGGTGTGTGATCGAGAGGTGAGGCCGGATGAAATGCGCCTGATTCCCGACCTGTTGAGGTGCTAGTTGGGCTGGGTGGATGGCCCAGTGGAAGGATCCTCGCTGAACAGGAAGTTGTCCAGAAGCACCAGTGAATCCAGTTGCTGGTCGGCGGTATCCCAGATGATGAAGCGAAGAGTGATCACCTCACCCGGGACAACCGGTGATTCGGTTTCCAGCCAGTAGGTTGCTCCGGCCCCATAGTCATTGGTGAAGCAATTGGAGCAACTGTCGTAGTACCCTGTCCCCTGCAGCGGCGCATTGACTCCATCACAAGTAATCTGGAAGAATGCGCTCGAGTTGACGCTGATGTAGTTCCCGGATCCGTCGAAGGAGATATTCTTGTCTGCCGGAATCGGCGTCTCCGCAGGAATCGCCGTGGGATCGGGTACCCAGGTGGAGTCCAGCATCGCAATAAAGAAATCATTGTACTGGGAACAAGCGTAGCAATGGTATTCCTGGGAGAAGAACCTGAAATCGAACAACAACGATTCCGCGTTGGTGGGAACGCGAATCTGTACACTCAAACGCACGGCGTCATTGGAGAAGTTGCCCTGGGGGCACGAGGCGCCCGTCGATGGCAGCACGCCACCGTGGGCAGAAGCGAAGTCGGTCTCGTTCGGTTGCCAGTCCGAGGTATATTGATAGGTCTTGCTGGCTGTGGCGTCGGGATCCGTGGCGTCCCTCGCTCGTCCCGAAGACAGCGCCGACATGGTGCTTCCGTTTCTGGGATCGTTGTTGTCCAACCCTCCGTATGAACCGAAATCATCGAGGATGCCCACCTGAGTGTAGTCCGGTGTTCCAGCCCCGTTCGTCCGAGTCAGCGAATAGGAGACTATTCCCCAGGTGTTGTTACCGGTGCCATGACCGTCGTCCACCGACTCCTTGCAGAGATCCATTGCGTTCAGCATCAGGAGCGCCTTGGCTCCGTTGACGGTCGAGTCGAAATTGGTGGTCGTGCTGCACGCGGTATTCAGATCCGGATCGGCGCCGTCGGTCAGGCCGTCGCAGTCGTTGTCCACACCGTCTCCGTCTATCTCCATGGCGCCCGGGTTGACGCCGATCTCCAGATCGTCGCAGTCGCCCTCGGATGACATGTAGCCGTCCCCGTCCCCGTCCCCTTCGTCGCACGCACCCGAGGTACAACCGAACGGGCACGAGTGACCGGTGACATCGTAGTAGCAGGTGCCCGCCAGGCAACTTCCGTAGAACTCGTATTCGTACGCGATGTCGCCGGCGCAGTAGTCCGAAGGCGCCCCACCGCCGCAGTCCGCAGGAGTACAGCTTTCGCTCGCGGGATCCTCGCCCTTGCAGCAGCGGAATCCCAGGTTGTCCATGCGGTAGAAATCATCCGTGGCGGTATAGAAATCCGAATCGCAAACAAGACCGGTTCCTACATCGTTGTAAGACCCGCCGCGAATCTGATAGAGGCCAGAACTTGCGGGTTTCTCCGTTCTCGTCCACTCCTCCACGTTTCCGGACATCTGGAAGATCGCGGAGCCCGAGTGCACTGAGAGGCAGCTGGTAATGAGTGGATTTGCGCCTACGTGGGACTGTCCCTCTCCCAGATCGAGTCCGTTGCAGTAGGTGGGCTGGTAAGTGTCTCCGTACGGGTAGACATGGGGCGGTCCCGCCGGTGGATTGCCGGACGAGCACGCGTACTCCCACTGCTGGGCGCTACACACTCCCCAGCAATTAGTATCCGTGCTGGGATCGCACGAGGCGGAATTGAGCCTGTCACAGGCCTCCTCCGCCTCCTCCTGCATTACCATGGCCCACGGCAGCTTGTTGCCGACAGCGCACGGCGCCGTATTCCCGATTCCCACGCTGGAGATGTCCGCATCCCAGCGAGAGGCCTCAAAAGCGAAGATCTCATAGGCAGAAGTGCCCGTGTTGACATCGACGGTCACCAGGCATCCATCCGCTCCCTCGTCGGTAACGCCGTCGCAATCGTCATCGATTCCGTTGGGTGTGGTGCCATCTTCCGTGGGGAGGGCCGCTGGAGGAACAACCACACCGGCAAGGCAGATGGTCTGCACCGCCGAGCAGCAAATGGGATTGGCGCTCGGTGTGGGATCGCAAGCCCACGTCCCCTCCACGTAGCACATGCCCACCGTGCCGGCGGAACAAGTTGTTCCGAGCAGATCTCCGTTGACGATGCCGCCACCCTCGTCGGTGAGGCCATCGCAGTCGTTGTCCATGTTGTCGCACAAGGTCTCGTGGATCACCACGTTTCCGCCCACATCCGTCTGCACATGCGCGGGATACGAGCAGTCCCAGTCGTATCCTGAACCGGTGTCTACACACAGGGGTGTTCCGGCCGATGCGCCGGTGCAACTTGAGTCGCACACCCAGGACGGAACCGCGCCTTGCAGATCTGTATCGGCCATGTCCGTGAAGCCGTCGCAGTCGTTGTCGATGCCGTCGCAGATAAGCTCGACCGTGGCATCGTTCTCGTCAATCTCGCCGTTGCAATCATCGTCGATTGCATTGCACGGGATTTCCACCGGGCCGGGGTTGCACTCGCAACCGTTGGCCTCGTTGTCGTCGGCGTTGAGGAAGGGAGCCGTGCAAGATTGAATGTGACACGTTGATGCGGAGCAGTAGAAGGAGTCCACGTTGACCCACAACGGCAGGGAGGTGGTGTCGCACGGTTGATTGCATCCGGTGCAGTGATTCACGTTGGTTCCGGTGAGGAAGTCCTCGTCGACATCGCCGTCGCAATCCTCGTCCCTGCCATCGCATAATGACTCGGAAGCAACTACGTAACGATCATCGTACACGCCGGGGCTTATCTCGACGCAATCGATGTTCACGCCGCAAACGCTGTAATGACAGACCCAGCCGGAGACGCCGTCGCAGGTTTCAGTGGAAGGACAATGCGAGCTGCACGAGCCGGGCGCAGATCCAAGATCGGTATCCACCGCGTCCGTGTCCCCATCGCAGTCATCGTCAATGCCGTTGCAGATCTCCACGGTGTTCCCCGTGGTGTCCGTGCAGTCGAGCCCGGGTCCGCCGGAGCAGATCCAGGTCCCCTCGTTGCACTCGTCTGAATCGGGACCGTCGCACGGCCCACCGAAGTTGGGTTCGTCGAACCCGTCTGGTGTGACTGTGTTGCAGTCTTCATCGTCAAAACCGTCACATAGATCAGGCAGGGGGACGGTGGCGTTCAGGCAAACCATCGTACCATTCTGGCAAGTCAGGTCCCCGTCCATACACGGGGGACCGCAGGTGTCTACCAGGACCGGCTCGTCCTCGTCAGTTGTGCCGTCGCAGTCGTTATCCACGCCGTCGCACATATCGGTAATGAGCGGACCGACGTCGCCCGTGCACACCAGCGTGGAGCCCGAGCATGAGAACACTCCCTGCTGGCACGCGCCCTCACTGGGATCGGTCGTGCAGTTGTACGTCGGTGGCAGGAATGTGCCGGGATCGCAGCCTCCGCAAGTGTACGAACTCAGCTCGTCCGTCATGCCGTCGCAGTCGTCGTCAATGGCGTTGCACGGATCCTCCGTCACGGGGGTGCCGCCGCTGCACACCACCTGGCCGAAGTATGTCGATGATGTATCTGTTTCGCACACGT
>JAUVAN010000428.1 GCA_030591725.1 Deltaproteobacteria bacterium | reverse complement strand
CCACGCTTGCGTCGTGTGATTGATAGTCAGGATGATAGCGGCATCACCAAAGCCATAGACTGGAAAGGCGGCGGCGGTTTCCGGTACTACCGCCTGGGGCCATCGCTGATCGTTGAAGACGAATGGGGCAACCCGGTCATCAATTCCGAATTCAACGCGGCCATGCTGGCCGAGGCCATGTGCAAGCTGGAGGGGTTCGAGTACGCTCCCAGTGAAGACGTCTACTGGATTCATGGCAAGAGCACGGAGACGGATTTTCTCTATGTGACCACCCAGTTCATGAGCAAGGAGATGCTGACCCGCCTCAGCGATGAGGTCGGGCCGGAGCGAAGCCTGCTCATCTGCTGCTCAGCCTTCCGGTGCGATCCGGGCCGGTTTTCCAACCTGACCATCAAGAAAATCCCCAAGGCGGTCTTGAAGAAGTGCGAATGGGGACACGACGACTACAGCCTGGAGATTCAAAATCTCCCGAAAGCACCGCCAGCTCAAGAAGAAGAGGAAGAAACGCCTGCAAAGCCTCGTCAAAAGTTTGGCAAGGGAAAGCGCGAACATCCGCAACAACCATCCCTGTTTAACATGGGGGAATACAATGACGAATAAGCTGCAAGATACCCCCCATCCTCGGAGATCGTCTTTTACCAGACGCAGAACGGCAAGAGCCGTATCGAGGTTAGGCTGGACAATGAGATGGTATGGCTTTCACAGCGTCTGCTGGCCGAACTCTACGAGAAGGATGTTCGGACGATTAATGAGCATATCAGAAACATTTACGAAGATGGCGAGCTGGAGTCAAAGGCAACTATCCGGAAATTCCGGATAGTTCAACCCGAGGGGCAGCGCCAGGTTACAAGAAGCGTGGACTTCTACAACCTCGATATGATCCTCGCAGTGGGCTATCGCGTCCGGTCTCACCGGGGCACTCAG
Source organism: Deltaproteobacteria bacterium (assembly GCA_030591725.1). Classification (GTDB taxonomy): domain Bacteria; phylum Myxococcota_A; class Polyangia; order JAAYKL01; family JAAYKL01; genus JAUVAN01. The sequence continues at coordinate 2,249 of JAUVAN010000428.1, read as the reverse complement.
TTCCGCCGCTGGGCCACGGAGCGGCTGCATGAATACCTGGTTAAAGGCTTTGCCATGGATGATGAGCGCCTGAAACAGGCCGGCGGCGGTAACTATTTCGATGAACTGCTGGCCCGTATCCGGGATATCCGTTCCTCGGAAAAGATCTTCTGGCGCAAGGTACTCGATATCTATGCCACCAGTATAGACTACGATCCGAACACCGACCATTCCCGCGATTTTTTTGCCGTGATCCAGAACAAGATGCACTGGGCGGCCCATGGCCATACGGCAGCCGAAATTATAGCAAGCAGGGTTAATTCCGGAAAATCGAACATAGGATTGACATCATGGTCTGGAGCCAGACCAAACAAAAAAGACATTGAAATCGCAAAGAACTACCTGAACGAGGAAGAGCTGGATACCCTGAACCGTATTGTAACTATGTACCTTGATTTTGCCGAACTTCAGGCGCTGAACCGAAATCCCATGTACATGCGGGACTGGATCGGCAAGTTAGATGATTTCTTGCGCTTGAGTGAGCGAGAAATTCTTAGTCATGCCGGAACGGTCAGCCATCAACAGGCTATGGATAGGGCACGTATTGAGTATGAAAAGTACCACGCAAAACATCTCAATGATCCGTCACCGATTGAAAAGCATTTTTCCGAATCGATACGAGAGATGAAAGAAATAGAAGCAAGGTCCAGCAAATTGCGTAGCAATGGGAAGAGAAAATCAACTGACAGAGGTAATCCATGAGCATTCAACACGTCAATGCCATCGGAAACCGCCTGAGCCTGCGTGCCCCGCAGCGGGATTCGCTGGAGATTCTGGCCCGCGTGTGCGAGATCGTCTCCCTCGAGAAGGACGGAGATGTGGCCCAGGCTCTAGAAACGATCAAGAGCGAGTTCACGACCGTAGAGGATTTCGAGCGCGATTTCCCTTCCCTGTGCTTTGCCATTGCCACGGGTGTCGGCAAGACGCGATTGATGGGCGCTTTTATCAGCTACCTATACTTGAGCGAGGGCATCCGTCATTTTTTCGTGCTCGCACCGAACCTGACGATCTACAACAAGTTGATCGCCGATTTCACGCCGAACACGCCCAAGTATGTCTTCCAGGGGATCTCCGATTTTGCCGTCAATCCACCGCTGATCGTAACCGGAGACAACTATCAGGATGGCCGTGGAATCAGAAGAGATGGTTATCTACCAGGCATTGAATGGGAACGGGATGTCCATGTCAATATCTTCAACATCTCCAAGATCAACAGTGAGGTACGCGGAGGCAAAAGCCCGAGGATCAAGCGCCTGAGCGAATACATCGGGCAGAGTTATTTCGACTACCTCGCCGGACTGGACGACTTGGTGATGTTGATGGATGAATCGCATCGCTACCGTGCAAGCGCCGGGGTGAGGGCGATTAATGAGCTCAAACCGATCCTGGGACTGGAGTTGACCGCTACACCACAGGTGGAGCGTGGCCAGCGGGCCGAACTTTTCAAGAACGTGATTTACAGCTATCCCTTGAGCAGTGCGATGACCGACGGCTTCGTGAAGGAACCGGCGGTGGCGACGCGGGAGAATTTCGATGCCGCGAACTACTCAGCCGAAGGACTGGAGAAGGTCAAACTCGAAGACGGCGTCCGGATTCACGAAAATACCAAGGTCGAGCTGGAGGTGTACGCCCGAAACAACGACCAGCCGATGGTCAAACCGTTCATGCTGGTGGTCGCCCAGGAGACAACCCACGCCAACGCGTTGCAGCAGCTTATGGAAGATGACACTTTCTTCGAGGGGCGATACAAAGGCAAGGTGATCACCGTTCATTCCAACGTGCGCGGTGAAGAAAAAGATACAGTTGTCGAGCAGTTGCTGAACGTTGAAAACCCGGACAATCCGGTCGAGGTCGTCATTCACGTCAACATGCTGAAAGAGGGATGGGACGTCACAAATCTCTATACAATCGTTCCCCTGCGGGCTGCAAACTCCAGGACCCTGGTGGAACAGTCCATCGGCCGGGGGCTGCGCCTGCCCTACGGCAAGCGGGTAGGAATCCCGGCCGTGGATCGCCTGACCATCGTGTCGCACGACAGGTTTCAGGAGATCATCGATCATGCCAACGACCCGAACTCGATCATCCGCACCGGCGTGGTCATTGGAAAGGATATACCCGAGGCGGGCAAGAAGGCGGTGATCGTCGAATCCGAGTTTGAAAAGATCATCTCCACGCCTCCGTCGAAGGCTGGAGAAGAAGAGAAGGCCTTG
>JAUVAN010000070.1 GCA_030591725.1 Deltaproteobacteria bacterium | reverse complement strand
CGTCCGCTCCCATGGCTCCACAACCCGAGCACACGCTGTCCACGTACAGGCTGTTCATGTCCGTGCACACGTCTCCCGCTCCACACGTCCCGGTCACCGTGAAGCAACCTCCCACGTCGAGACACGCAGCTTCACAACAGACACTCCCGGTGGTGCACACCGTCTCGGCGGCTGTGCACGTACAATCAACGCAGGTGCCGGAGCCGTCACAGTAGCTCGTGCAGTCAGATTGATAATCCCACCAGCTGCCCAGATTACAGTAGTCTGTCGGGCAGGTTATCGTCCCGCACGACGTAGTGATCGGTTCATGTGTTTCCGTGCAAGCTCCCAGGCCGTCGCAAACACGCGCTGTGCAGTCGCTGGAAGGACAGCTGTAGACAGTGCCGATGCAGCTGCTTCCAAAACACGCATCCGAGAACGAACAATCGTCCCCGTCGTCGCACAGCACCAGGCTCCTCCACTCCCAGGTTCCTCCCTCATTCGTGCAGTAGTAAGTGGCTCCATCGCAATCAACCTCTTCGCACAGGGTGTGCGAAAAACTGTTGCAAGAGTGAACCGAACCGCCCGAACAGATGCCCGCGCCCGCAGCAGGACCGCAGCCCAGGCAGTTCTGTCCTGTCAGAATGTTGTTGGTTCCGCAGCTATCGTCACAACCGTCATCCACCGTGTAACATCCCGCCATCGTCGAGCATGCTCCCACGCAGCACTCGTTGCCCACTCCCGGATCGCAGTCCGTCGGCGCGAGACCCTCGCAGGTCCCCAATCCGTCGCACTGGTCGTCCGAAGTGCAAGGCTCCAGGTCATCGCAAACGACTCCAGAGGGGAAGAGCTCGCAGGCGCCCAGGCCGTCGCAGACGCCGTTCTCGCCGCAGCTCGACGGGCCCGCGTCGGAGCAATCGTCCTCGGGATCCACTCCGTCCGGGTAGGACGTGCACGTCCCCTCGAATCCCGCTATGTCGCATGCCTCGCACATTCCGTCGCACGCATTGTTGCAACAATATCCGTCCACACAGTCGCCTCCGCCGCAGTCACCAGGACCGGTGCAGGTAGTAGCTGTGTCGGTGTCGGTATCCGTATCGGTGTCCGTGTCGGTATCCGTATCGGTGTCCGTGTCGGTGTCCGTGTCGGTGTCCGTGTCGGTGTCCGTGTCGGCATCCGTATCTATATCAATGTCAGTATCGGTATCCGTGCTGGTGCCCGTGCCGGTGTCCGTGTCGGTATCATCGTCATCCGCCGCCGGTACGATCAGCGAACAACCGCCGAGAAGCAACAACATGGCAACAATCCCAAATAACCGCGTATATGACAGCATTTTCATAGACCTTTCGCTTTCACGAAGCTTGAGAATATTCGAATCCCATATATTTATAACTTTACAACCGTTGTATTAGTTTAGAGTCACTTTCTTTTTTCCACAACGATTAATGCTTTGTTCGGGATGTTTGAACGGGGCCGGTTCTCACGTCGCATGCTATGTCGTTCCTTCCGGAAAGGCGACCACATCGTCGATCTTTTCCGCGCCGGTCAACAGCATCACCAGCCTGTCGATCCCCAGGGCGATGCCGGCGCATGGAGCGAGCCCCGACTCGAGGGCGGCAAGGAAGCGCTCGTCAAAGGTGTAAGGCTGCTTGCCGGCGGCGCGACGTGCGGATTCCTCATTCTCGAACCGCTTGCGTTGCTCTACCGGGTCGGTGAGTTCGGCGAAACCGTTGGCCAGCTCCAGGCCTCCTGCGTAGAGCTCGAAACGCTCGGCCGTGCTCGGGTCGTTCGGGCTCAGGCGAGCCAGGGAAGCCATGGACGACGGGTATCCGACCAGGAAGACGGGGCGGCGCGTCGATGCCAGGGACGGCTCCACCTTGTCCACCAGATCCATGTCGAACCTGTGGGGATCGGGGGCGGCGCCCGGTCGCCAACCGGCGAATTTCTCGAAGGCATCCGCTACCGTCATTCTGTCCCACGGGGGACTCAGGTCCACCGAGGCGTCCTTGCGAATCACCTCCGGGAAGACGTCGCAAGCGATGGCCGCACACCGGATCATCTCTTCGCAATCCTCCATGAGCTCCACGATCCCCGCTCCCACGCGATACCATTCGATCATCGTGAATTCGGGCAGGTGTATTTCGCCGCGCTCCCCCCTTCGAAAACAGCGGCAGATCTGAAATATCCGGTTGTATTGCCCGGTTGCGAGCATACGTTTCATCTGAAGCTCGGGGGAGGTGATCAGGAAGCGGGCGCCCGACGGTTCGGCGTCGATGTGAAGCTCGGGCGCAGGGGAGGGGATTCTCATGGGGGTCTCCACCTCCAGGAACCCCTGGTCGCAGAAATGCTTTTTGACGGCTTCGATGATCAGCGACCGTTTCTCCAGCGCCGGACGCAGACGTGCGAGTCGTTCTCGGTCGCCTGAGGGTTTATCATCGTGCTCATTCATGCCGGTCGATTCCTTGCGCCTCCAGGAGGAACCACTTACACTCGTCCAATGTTGTCTAGCAGGTATGCCATATTACTAGCAATACTCGCGCAGATCTCGCTCGGATGCTCCGGTGCGTCCATGAAGACCGTTTCCCCGCAGGACAGGGAGGTGGTCAAGCGATTCGAGAAGATCACCGTGCCCGGGAAGATAGCCGCGGCAGATCGCACCGGTTGGGAAAAGACGCTCGTGTTGCTTCCCGAGGATCATCCGGGAAGGATTCCCCTTCGCGATCGGCTGGCGGAATCGTACGCCGCTTCATTTGAGAAGCTTCCCGAGGGTGAGCTTTCAAAGAGGCTCGACCTGTTTACATCGGGGCTGGCCCTTCATGTGCCGTCGGATTTTCAAACGTCGAAGGTGGCGGAGGCGCTGGTGAAGCCGGCGGGCTGGATCACGGATCGATACGAGAGCCGCGGTGATGAGGCAATTGTCCTGGCGAGCTTGAGGTTCATGATGCTCGCGCGGCCGGATGATGCGCGTCACGAAGAGCGGTACAAGGAGCTGTCGGAGTGGTCGGAGTCGGTGAGGATGACCATTGCCGATGAGGTGGAGCGCCTGTCCTCCGTCTGCGACGTGTATCTCAAGGTTGCGAAATTGGTCCCTGACAGAGAACTGGTAGACCACCTGGCCGGGTTGCTGGTGAAGAGGCACGCTGCGATGCTCCGGCTGCTGGACGAACTGGAGTGGTCGAAGGTGGATCAGTCGGGGTTCATGTTCCAGATGCTCATGCAAAGAGCAGGCATGGGAAAGGATATCGTTCACATTTACTTCCTCGCCGGGGATCCCACGGAGGCCCTGGCCCCGATGCGGAAGATGGGACTGGACAGCGGCGTCGGCGCGCAGTTCATCGAGTTGCTCGAGGACATTTTGGAGGGGGACGATCCCGCCGAGAGTTATTTCGCACTTGCCGGGGTATTTGCCAGGAACGACCCGAGGTCGGAACTGAGGGCCTGCATCACCGCCCGTTCGCTGGACCGCAAGGATCCGCGTTTCCCCATCTGTATCGGAATGGCTTTCGAGACGCTGGGGCGCTCCGAGTCCGCCGTCGATTTCTATGTCGAGGCCGCCGAGATCGCCCCCGAAGAGGAGATCTACGCCGCTGTGCTGGACCGGGTTCAGGCGGCTCTGTTCGACCTTCATCGCACGGAGAAAACGGTCGAGGCGCAGAAGGTGATAGAGGTCGGCGATCGACTGGCGCAAGAGGCGCTGGCATTGGAGGATATCGGCGAGGAGTTGATTCCCGTCACCGCGGCGTCATTGCTCCATACCGCCGGACTGGTCGAGTTCGATGACGGAAGGATATCCGCTGCCGAGAACCACTTTCTTCGCGCCCACGAGATCTGGCCTCCGCTCTTCGGAGCGGTCGACAAGCTGGTGGAGATCAAGCAGGCACAGGGAAAACACAAGGAGGCCATCTCCATACTCGACGGGGCAATGAGCGCGAAAAGTCCGGGTGCGCGAAAACCGTCCGACTTCTGGATGGCGGTCTTTCTGGAAAGACGAGCCGACAGCCTCCTTGCCGACGGAAGGGCCGGCGCCGCGAAGAAGGATTACAGGAAGGCCCTGGGGAAGTGGGAGGATTCGGAAACACCGGTGGAGATCATGCCGGTCGAGGCCCTGAGGATAGGCATTATCCAGGATCGGTTGGGAAACGATGAAGCCTCTGCGGAGTCGTTTCGAAAGGCCATCAGGCTCGATTCCGATCGAAGTTCGACTTACGCGGGCATACTCTCGTTCCTGGTGACCGGCGATCGTCTCGAGGAGGCAAAGGAGTTCTACCGCCTGGCCTTCAACCAGGATCGCATCGAGGCCATGTGGAAGATCTACTTTTCCCTGTGGATGGAGGGGTTCTCCCGCAGAAAGAGTGGAAAGTCGTTCGACCTGGCCCGGGGATATCTGGAGCAGAGCGACGGCAAGTCATGGCAAGACGACCTGGCGCGGTTCTTCTCCGGGCGCATCACGGCCGACAAGCTGCGCGGGCGAGCGGCCAACGTGGGTCAGAATGTGGAGACCGACTTCTACGTTTCGGTAAAGCTCCTTTCCGACGGAAAGAAATCCGACGCGACGCCGTTGCTGCACAAGGTTCTGGAATCCGATCTGATGGGGTTCTTCGAATATCCGATGGCGAGAGCCCTCCTCGGTAAATAGATGGCGAGCCGTGAGCCCATAGTGATTCTGGGAGCCGGTCTCGCGGGAATGTCCGCAGCCATCCGTCTCAGGAAGGGGTTCCGGCTGCTGGAACGTCGGGATACTCCGGAGAGACTCTGCGATACGGTCACCGACGGGGGGTTCAGGTTCGATCGAACAGGACACCTGCTTCACCTGTCGCAAGGGCGAGCGAGGAAGCTGGTACTCGATCTTCTCGGTGACGATCTCATCGAGATCCACAGGAGATCCCGAATATTTTCACACGGGGTCTACACCCACTATCCGTATCAGGCCAATCTCCACGGTCTTTCTCCGAAGGTAGCCGCCGAGTGCCTCAAGAGATTCATCGAGGCCGACGCGGCGCGGCGGGGCAAGCGGGCGCGGGGCAAGACCTTCGAGGAGTTCATTCTGGCAAACTTCGGCGTGGGAATAGCTCGGCATTTCATGATCCCGTACAACCAGAAACTCTGGGGGGTTCACCCGAGGGAGATCACCGACGCCTGGTGCGATCGCTTTGTCCCCACCCCCAAGCTGGACGAGGTCATCGACGGCGCCGTCGGCCTGGCTCGTGACGAGATGGGATACAATGCGACCTTCCTCTACCCCCGGAAAGGCATCGGCGCGCTTTCGGACGCCATGGCCGACAAACTGGGAGAGATCGAGTACGGGACCGCCCCCTCCGCCGTCGATTTTCGGCGCAAGCGTATCCGGGTGAAGGGCAGGTGGATCGGTTATCGCGCGCTGATCAGCTCGTTGCCCCTGGACCGGCTGGTTCCCCTCCTGGTGGATCCACCGTCACGGATGGTTGAGTATTGTGCCCGGTTGAGATGTACGAGCTTGCGGTATCTGGACGTGGCCCTGAACAGGAGGCCGGGAACCGAGTACCACTGGAGCTACGTTCCTCAGAAGAAATATCCTTTTTACAGGGTGGGGAGCTATTCCAACTTTTCATCGCAGATGGCGCCGAGGGTCGGGGGAAATCTGTACGTGGAGCTGGCCTCCCGTCGTCCGGTGAATCTCGACACTGTAATGCCGCGCGTGATCTCCGGCCTCGTGGATATGGGGATCATCGATCGTGCGTCGGATATCGCATTTGCCAGGCCGCGTTCCATCAGGCGGGCCTACGTGGTATACGATCGGTGGCATTCGCGGGCGTCGGGAAAGATTCTCGAGTGGCTCGAGGGTGAGAATATTCTGTCCGTGGGACGCTACGGAAAATGGGAGTACGCGGCCATGGAGAACGCGATCGTGCAGGGATTCGAGGCTGCGGAAGCGGCAAGAAAAATATGAATATAAACAAGCAAGTGGGGGATAGTAGTTAATGAAGGACTCAAGCCCAATCTTCAGTATCGTAATCCCCGTGTACAACGAGGAGGGGATACTGCCTTCCGCCGTGCACGATCTCGTCGCGCGCCTTCCTCGCCTGAACAGAACTTACGAGCTGATCATCGCCGAGAACGGCAGCACGGATCGAACCGTCGAGCTGGCCGGGGCGCTCTGTGAGCGCTACGAGCAAGTGAGCACATTTTCAGCAAGCAAACCGGATTATGGGCTCGCGCTCAGGGAGGGGATCGAAAAGGCGCGGGGCGCCTACGTCATATGCGACGAGATAGATATCTGCGATGTGGATTTCTATTCCCGCGCGCTCGAGATCTTGGAGGCGGGGGATGCCCGGATGGTGGTGGGCTCCAAGGTCATGAAGGGCGCGGACGACCGGCGTCCTTTCGGGAGGAGGGCGGCCACCCACGTGCTCAACGGGCTTCTGCGGATCATGCTGGGGTTCAAGGGCACCGACACTCACGGCCTCAAGGCGTTTCATCGGGAATCCCTGCTTTCGGTAGTTTCGGAATGCATAGTCAACAGGGACCTCTTTGCATCGGAGTTCGTAATTCGAGCCGAGCGGAGCGGCAAAGGGGTGGTGGAGATTCCGGTCACCCTGGCTGAGAAACGGCCTCCGTCGATCGAGCTTTCGAGACGGGTTCCGGCGGTGCTCAAGGGGCTGGCCCGACTCGTCGCGGCCATCAGGCTCGGGATCTGACACATGGGGATCCTCTGCGTAACGGTCGATCTCGACGAGATACGTTGCTATCACAACATCCACGGCCTCAAATCCCCCGTTGAAAAAGACAGCGCGAACGCGGTGTACCGAAGGGCGATACCCCGGATCGCCGAATTCATGGAGGATCTGGGGATTCGCGGGACCTTCTTTGTGGTGGGCAATGATCTGATCGAGAACCCGGAGGCGGGCGCGGTCCTCAAGAAGCTGGCCGTCTCCGGTCACGAGATCGCCAATCACACCATGAGCCATCCCTACGAGCTCACTCTAATGGGTGAGCAGGAACAATCCGCGGAGATCTCCGGGTGCGCCGATGTCATCGAGCGGTTCACGGGGGTGCGCCCGCGCGGTTTTCGAGCGCCGGGATACAATGTGCACCTGGGGCTTCTCGACAAGGTGTCAGAGCAGGGATACGCGTACGATTCGTCGGTCTTTCCGTGTCCGACATACCTCGCGGCCAAGACGGTTGCCATCGGCGCGAAGGGTATGCTGGGGTTGGAATCCCGTTCAATTATCGGAGATCCCCGTGTCCTCATGGCGCCCACGAGGCCCTATCGGTTGGGTCGCGAAGGGATCTGGACCACCGGAAACGGCCTGTGCGAGCTGCCGATCTCGGTGGTGACGCCGGCGAGGCTGCCGTTCATCGGAACCTCTCTCACCATGATGGGGAAGCCCGCTGCCACGCTGTTGGCCCGCGTAGCGAGGCGGATGGGTTTTGTAAACCTGGAGCTCCATGGCATCGATTTCCTCGACGCAAAGGGCGATGGGCTCGGATACCTGGCAAAACATCAGCCCGACCTGAAGATCTCTCTTTCAAAGAAAACCGCCACTCTGCGCAAGGTCGTAAAAACGATGCTCGATTCCGGCGCGCAGGCGATGACCTTGCACGAGGCTGCGGGCAAGGTATTCATATAGAGGTCGATTGCAGAAACAGAGAGGAAGACACCACATGGCACACGAAGACGCCGGTCACTATGCAGGCAAGCATCCGCAGGGTTCGCAGGTTGATGAGAAGATCTCCGCCGCAGTCAAAGAGAAGGCAACGGACGGAAAGCTCTCCTGCGCGGGTGCGGAGAGGATCGCCAAAGATCTCTCCGTGACCATGGAGGAGGTCGGCCGCACTACAGATCTCATGGAGTTGAGGATACATAAATGCCAGTTGGGTCTGTTCGGCTACGGCGAGGACAAGCCCCACGGCAAGAAGGTGGAGGCGGCCGAGTCCTGCGAACCGGCCCTGGAAATGGAGATCCGAGAGGGGATGGTGGATGGGAAGATGCCGTGCAAGGCGCTCTGGGAGATCGCGCACAGACACGGGATGAAGCGCATGGACGTGACGGCCGCGTGCGAGTTTCTGAAGATCAAGATCAAGCCCTGCCAGCTCGGAGCGTTTTAGACTGCATCCCGTCAATTTTCGATTGAAGAGGCACTATAGATACCGATGCATTTCGCAAACAAGCAATGCGGAAATGTAGTAATGTTGATCATATGAGGAGGAAACTATGAAAAAGGCGTTATTCCTGTTGAGCGTTCTGGCGCTGTGCGTAATCGCGATCGGTTCTTGTGAGGGCGTCGATGACGCGGAACACGGCGAATCGGACGGTGATTCGGACGGCGATGGCGATTCGGACAGCGACGGCGACACCGATTCGGATACCGACTCGGATACCGATTCCGATGGGGACGATTTCGGCTGTGACAAGATGGACATCCTTTTCGTCATCGACGATTCCGGCAGCATGGAGGAGGAGCAGACCAACCTGGCCAGCAATTTCCCCATGTTCATCGAGGTCCTCGACCAGTACTCCGCAACCCGGAGCGCGGATTTCCAGTACAGGGTCGGCGTGGTTACCACGAGCGTCACCAGGAACTTCGACTGGCTCCTGCTCGGGTGGGGTGTGCAGCCGATGACCACCACCGGCCCGGACGGCGAATTGCAGGGTCAGTCCGATTGCAGCCTCGGCGCCTTCCCGTGGGCTGACGGCCCGGGAGTGACTGACAGCACGTTCACCTGCATGGCCATGCGCGGTACGAGCGGATCCGGCATGGAGATGCCCTTCGCGGCCATGTGGGAGGCTCTCTCGGAAAACTTCATGAGCGGATCGGGGATGCCCAACGAGGGGTTCTACCGCAAGGACGAGAACTCTCTTCTGGTGGTGGTCTTCATAACTGATGAGGACGATTGCTCCGTTCAGAACGGCGGGTACATTCATAGCTCCCTGACGGTGTCGTGCGACGAGTCCCAGAGCACGGGCCTGTTCCCTGCGCTGGACACCAAGGATTTCCTGGACACGCTGGCGGGCGGGGAGGGCCGGTACGTTGTGGTCGGTATCGGCGGAGCGGACGTGGGCGGTTGCAGCTCGTCGTTCGGAGACGCAACAGAGGCCATCCGTCTCAAGGAACTGATTACGCTGGTGGGCGACTATGCTCTGTTTGGCGATATCTGCCAGGGAGATCTCTCGGCGGTCCTCGCTGAAGCCCTCGCCATGATGGAGTTCACCTGCGACGACATGGAGCCCATCGAGTAGCTTCACCAGAGGAGTGGGCAATATGAAATCACGCCTGATGAGAGGCGGCGTTACAGCGCTGGTATGCATTTTCGCGCTTGGATGCTCAAAAGACAAACCCCCGGCGATGGTCGATAGTGGAACCGATACGGGCGACACCGATACGGGAACGGATACGGGAATCGAGACAGGATGGGAATCCGTCACCATTCTGGATGTGAGCGCCCCGGACGAGTACACGGTTGAGATCAACGTGCACGGGGCTCCTCCTGTTGAAGATGCCGCCGATGTGGATTCCTACGAAATCGGCTCGGATTACGGTTCTCTCGTGGTCGAGTCCGCCTCGTACGATTCCGATGCCAAAACAGTCACGCTGGTTACGACCAAGCAGAAGTTGGGAATCACCTACCTGTTGAAAATCACGGCCGATGAGGCCCCCGACAATTTGGAGAAGACCTTCCCGTCTGCGGATACGGCCGAGTTCTGGGTGGCCAATTTCGCCGGCAGTGGGTACGGCCAATACCAGATCACGGCCAACCGTGGGTATGTCGGCGAGCAATGCGTTATCTATCTGGAAGAGGGCTTCTACCCCTCCAACGTGATGGAGTCGGCGATCTATTTCGACACCGACGTCTATCCAATTGAAACGGACCTCTTCATCGACGCGCCGGACCAGGACGACAACGGCAAGATCACCATGCTCGGCCTGGACGGGCAGGGCTATTACGGCGGTTATTTCGCCCCGACCAATGCGTATTCCGAGGACTATGCGTACAGCCACTGGGGGATTCACTCCAACGAGATGGAGATAATCCACATCAATGTGGCCGGTGGCAGTTTCGACCATGGGGGCGGAATCGTCGCCCATGAGTTCCAGCATCTGCTCTACCAGGAGCGCCACGGACTCAACGATTCCTGGATCTATCATAACGAGGGACTGTCGGAGAGCGCGGTGCGGGCCGTAAACGGAGACTACCCGTACGCCATCGGGTTCTATTTCAGTGACTCTTCGGGGCTCATCGGATCGGGCTCTGTCTCCCTGGTGGATTGGGTCTACTCACAATACGAGAACTACGTCATCGCCTTCCTCTTCTGGGGATACATCGCGGGACATCTGGACGGCGTGGATACATACTCGGACATCTTCCATCTGGAAACGGGCGATCCCGACGAGGTTAACACATTTCTCGAGGCGCAGATGGGGCTCACGTTCACTGAAGTACAGTTCAACCAGATGATCGCCACCTGGGTGCAGGATTCCACCGGCGTCTATGGATACGAGGGCTTCATTGCTCTCAATGGCGGCACTCCTCCCGAGGTGCCGTCGGGGGTATCCTCGGTGGATCTGGAGCCCTTCGCGGGAACGTATTTTTCCTTTTCCCAGGACTCGGTGGACTATCCGGGCACCCAGGGAGCGGATATCGTCTATGCGGGAATCGACTCTGCCGGGAACGTGGATCTCACGGCGCCCTTTGACAAGCAGGATGGCACGTTGTTGGTGTTGAACAGCGATTTCGAGCACAGCAGCTACCCCACGCAGCACTCGGGGCCGGATATCTCGGCTGGATCCAAGGGTGTCGGCTACCTCGCCGGACCATCATCCAATCCGCTCATGTGGACAGGGGTCTTCGACGGTGTATTCCCGCCTACCTGGTACGACCCGCCTCCATACAATCCGGAAAACCCGGAACCCTTCTACCGCTGGAAAGAAGCCGCCGAGCAGCGCCTGGTGAATATCGGGGAGTAGGGGGGCTTCAACCGATCACTGGATGTAACCCAGCGCTTTCAGCTGTTCCTTCATTTCAGAGTCGATCACGAGATTCTTGGCGTACGTGCCTCTGCCCACAAAACTCGCAACATCTTTTTCAATCTTCTTCGAAAGGTATTTTACGAGGTCGGGGTATTGGCCGGCGAGGTTTTCCGTCTCGCCCGGGTCGGTCTCTACGTTGAACAGGAAGGTCTCATTTTCAAGGCCTTCGTAGTTGGAGGAGATCTTGATCAACTTCCAGGGCCGTTCGATGACAGCCTGAGCCACGCAGCGCCCCGGCCACGCCACGGAGAAGACTTCGGTTCCGCGATTCGAAGGACTGGACAGTTCCTCCCGTGCCTCGTCCTCGAGCAAGTGGGCGAACGACTCGCCGTCTATGGCCTGGGGAACCTCCAGGTCGAGGAGATCCATGATGGTGGGGTAGATGTCGGCCAGGACCACCTGCTCATCGACTACGTTGGCCTGGGTCTGGAAGGGAAGCTTGACGAACAGGGGTACATGGAGCAGCTCGTTGTACAGGGTGAAGCCGTGGCTGAAACCGCCGTGTTCGAATAGCTCCTCGCCGTGATCGGAGGTCACGATGATGAGGGCCTCCTTGTAGTAGCCCTTGCTCTTGAGATACTCGAAGAACGTGCCCAACTGGTCGGTGGTGTATCGAACGGCGGTGTCGTATTTCTCCTGCAGGCTCCGGATCTGTTTGGGGGTGACCCGGGTTCTTGCCTCGGCGGCATTGCCGCTCAACATGACATTCTTCATTGCTGTCTTGCGGTAGCTGAAGCCCCTGGTCGGCTTGCGACCGAGCAGAACTTCTCTCTTTGACCTGGGGACCTTGTACGGCCCGTGGACATTCATCGGGAGCATGAACAGGAAGTAGGAATCCTTGGACTTGCCACGGTACCACATGCGAGCCAGTCTCCGCATCTCCTTGACGTTCAGGTAGGCTGCCATGCTGCTGCCGAACATCTCCTCGAAGAGGTCGAACCCCTGGTTCATGCCTGTCCTTTTGGAGACGTTGGGGTTGAGGGATATTCCCACCGTATTCATGCCCGCCAATTTCAGGCTCTCGGCCAGGGTGACGGCGTTATCTGACAATGAGGTCTGTCGCGTCACCGAATGCCTTATGGGATGGAGTCCGGTGAAGAGGGTGGCCATCGCCGGCCTCGTCCACGGAGCGTTGGTGTAGCAATGTGAGAACATCGTGGAGTGGGAAGCCAGATCGTTGAGGCCCGGGCTGGTGTCGAGATCGTAGCCGTACTGGCCGAGCCTGTCTGCACGCAGGGCGTCGATGACTATCAGTATCACGGGTGAGGGCGGAAACAGCATCTTCTTCGCGTCGGAGAACAATCCGCTAAATGACGCGACCCCAAAGCCTATTCCCCCCAACACCACCAGGAGCGCGGCGATAATGAATCCTTTTCGCCTCACAAACAAAATCCTCCGAAAATACAGGTCCAAAAAAAAAGGGAGTCTAGCATACTTGGGATGGCGCTATTTCATTTACCTGGGCTTTTTGGCCTTCTTCCTTTTCTTCTTCTTGCCCTTGACCGGGTTGATCACCAGGTCTTGCTTGAGGTTGTCCACGACACCTGTGACCGCATCGCGGAAATCGGCGTAGTCCTTTTGCTCGATCCTGGTCACCTTCTCCTCGAACTTGAGGGTGATCAGGACGCGGTCGCTCTTCATTTCACTGAGGCGCTCGAAATAGAAAAAGCGGTTGTCCACGATGAGGTCCTTTGGTTTGTGAAGCACCTTGTATCCATCGGGGATGATCACCTCGTCCGTACTCTCGGCGTACGCCAGGAAGATGCCCGTCTGCAAGGGCAGGCGGCGATCCGTGAGGCTCACGTACTTTGAGAGGTTCTCCGATTTGGGTATATCCACGATCAGAGATTCACCCTGATCGCGAAGGAGCTGGCTCGTGACGGCGGTGATGTTGAGTGTCAGCGGCCTGTCGATATCATCGTGGCCGTCGAAGCTGATATCCTCCACCGTTGAAGCCGGGAACATCTGAGAAGCCAGCTGGGATACAAAAACAGTTGTCTCGTCCTTGTTTCGCAGAATCTGGCGAAGGGTGGCCGCCGTTGGACCCTGGAACGAGAGCTTCATTGACACCTTGCTCGATTGTTCTGTGTCGTCGGCGCCGACCGTCAGTTCTATGGTGGTATCGCGAATGGTGAAGTGATCGCGGCCCGGGGCGAAAGGAATCTCGACGAACTCCCATTCGCCGGTGTCAACGTCGATAGTCATCGCCCAGGTGCCCTGGTCGTCCGGACGAAGGGTCGCAAGATCCAGGGTGTCCGGTGTTGCGTCCAGGAAGAAGGCCTTCTCGATGCCGTCCTGGGCGGGCACGTAGACTATGGCGTGGTTGAACTGCAAGAAGGGCATGTCCTTTATAAGGTCGCCGAAGACGGTGGTGCGCAGGATCGCAAAGCGCGTGTCGATGTCCAGATCCCGCGCCAGCGTCATCAACAGCACGGACTTGTCCTTGCAGTCGCCGTAGCCGCGCTGGAGAACGACCGATGCGGTGTGGGGCTTCACGCCCGCGATGGTGTTCTCGTAGTCCTGCTGGTAGCGGATCTCTCGCATGACGAACCGTGTGATGGTCCGGAGCTTTTCGCTTTTCGTCTTCTTGCCTGCAGTGAGCGCTTTGGCCAGAGCGGCGGTCGCGGGAGTGGAGCGGAAGGCGTTGACAAGGAGCGCCTTCTCCCATTGTGCGATGTTGTCCCAGTCGGGGTTCATGGAGATGATCACTTGCGAAAGCAAGTTCGTTATCGGAGGAACCCCCGGCTCTGCAACCAGCGGCTCCACATGTGTCGCGCGATATGACAGAACCTTGTACTCGCCGCGCTTTTTCTCGTCGCGCTTCCAGTCGCCCTTGCCCCACTCTGAAAATTTCATGCTCTTCGGCATTATCAGCACGTAGGTAGAGTCCTCGAACTGCTGGTTCAGGCCGTGGAACCACCAGCGTCTGTACGGATATCTTGCCAGGTAGCCGCTGGGGTAGTTGTTGACGCGGTACT
>JAUVAN010000195.1 GCA_030591725.1 Deltaproteobacteria bacterium | reverse complement strand
GCGCTTCATCTGGCCGCCGCGGGCATCAAGGTCTTCGTCATCGGCGTGGGCAGCAGCCTGTCCACATGGGACTCGGTGATGGACGACATCGCAAGCTGGGGCGGCACGGGCCAGTACTACGCCGCGACGGACGCAACCGACCTCCAGATCGCGCTCACGGCGATCACGGGTGAGGCCATCAATTGTCTCTACACGGTCGACTGGGATTCCATTCCGGACCTGAGCCCGGATCCTCCCTACCATCCGGTGGACAAGGGTTGCGACAAGGTGTGGATCTACGGTGTCCCGGCCAATTCGTCGCTGTCGGATGTGGCCCTGCAGTATATGCCCGACGCAAATTGTGCCGGAGAAGATCCCGGCAACGACATCTACGGATGGAGATGGCAGGGGATCAGCGCGAGCGCGTCGGATCTGGATAACTACGATACGACCCAGTGCACCGAGATCGAACTGTGTCCGGAAGCCTGTCAGAAGCTCAAGGACTTCGAGTGGGATACCATCACCGCCAAGTTCGGCTGTGAGATCCTCATCGACTGATCCTTCCGATCCATCTCGCCCTGGTTCCCGCCATCAAGTCTGCAACCGTCCTGTCCGGCCACAGGAAGATCACCGAAATGACCTCCACCCCGGCAACGATTGCAAACGCGACGGGCACCGACATCAACAGCCCCATCGCCGCCCCGCCGACCAATGGCAGTGATCGAACCACCGATGCCGCCACAGCTTTCTTGCCCGGTTGACGACCCCTGACCACCCCGCAGATACGGTCGACGAAGTTGAATCCGCGCAGGGTGCGCGGCCGATCCCGCAGAAACCAGAAGAGGATGAACAACGCCCACAAGGGCATGGCGATTATCCCGGAGAAGAAGCCGGCCGAGCCGCCGCCACTCAATCCGCCGATCGCCAGCACCGGGAGAACGCAGTCGATGACCCGCGCGGCGATGACGCGACCGCCGAGGGATGCGCGAACCGCTCGCCGGGGGTTCTTTGCGCGGTGATCCGTGATGTACCCGAGGGACGCCGGGATGAGGCTGACCAGGGTTGCCAGAGTCCATCGCCCGTTCCCCGGAGCGAGGACGGAAAACAAGGGACCCGCCGCGCAGGATCTCCAGCTGCGACCGACCGCACGCACTATGGGGGGCAGGATGAACGAGACAGCCGCCGATGATCCGCCGGCGATCATCCAGGCCCATGCGGTTGAGCGAAACGACATGATCGACCCGGCCATGAGCTCCTGGAAAAGGCTATTCGCAAGCACGACATCGGGAAGGACAAGGCCCATGAACCACGAGAGCAGCCCGCCCACCAGCGCGCCCACCGTTCCCGCGCCGAGAAAGGCCGCGCCGATCCATCGGAACACTCGGGTCAGGCGAAACCCGATGAGGGCGATCCACATGAGGACGAACAGAGAAAAGACGCCCGCCGAATCGGTAAAACTCACCAGGCGGCCGACCGACGCACGCACCGGGGTGAGCAGCAGCTCCAGTTTCTGGAGAGGCCTGTCCAGTGAAAACTCCCGGGGCACGGCCGACTCGATGCCCCTGCGGATCACGCTCTCCATGAATTGCCCGCCCGGTGTTCGCGTCACGACGATGTTGACGGCCGTTTGCCGAAAATCTGACAGGTTCACAGAAGCGTTGAGATGCTCGCGGCGCCCGGCGATGTAGGCCGGCACCTGGGATGCTATCTCCACCGCCGTTGCGTCGATTGTTCGGGCAAGAGCCCGATTGAGCTCGTCCATGGCTCCAACGGCGCTCTCGTCGCCCTGCAGGTAGACCATGATGTGGGGCGGCAGGAGATCTTCCAGCTTGACCAGCCCTCCGGCGGCGATCTGCCCGAGACCCCAGTCCTTCACCACGCGTGCGCAGACGGCCTCATCCGTGAGACCGCGAACCAGATTTCCCGTCAGGCCCCAGAGAGGCGCCGCCAGTGAAAATGCCGCCACGAGCACGATCAAAACCAGGCTGCGAAAAATAGCCCTGATGATCTTGCCGACCTTGGAAGGATGCTTCATGAAACTTTAGCGTTATGCGGTTGCTGCATCGTTGCCGGGGTGTGCACTCCCCGATACTCTAGAAATACATATATCCGCTGAAGAACCCGGAGATGAACAGCAAGGTGGCGAAGAAGGCGGCGCCGGCGCCGAGGAGGACCTTCAGTACGCCGAATCCCGGAGCCCGCATGCGGATGCGGTTGATGTTGCTGAGGACGAGGAAGAGAGACATTGCCACCTGTGCCATGTTGGCGAAGAGACCGGCGATGATGGGGAAAGGGAACTCGGCAATGAAACGGAGGCCGGTCAGACTCCCGAACAACCCCCAGGTTCCCTCGAGCGCAGCGCCGCCGAAGACGACCAGCCCGATGATTCCCCAGACCAGCATGCCGGTATTCTTCTCACCCTCCGCCGGAGGTGTCTTGAAGAGTTTCACGTCGATGATGGCCAGTATTCCCAGGTGCAACAACCATATTCCGCCAAAATTTCCCATGCCCATACCCATGTTCATGACCTCCCTTTCACGTTCTCAAATGCTGTATCGATCAAGGGTGGAGAATAGTCGATTATGAGGAAAGTCACCACTTGTGACGCCACAATTCGCAGGCTGTCCCTTGCCTTTGGGCCAGATGAACATACATTTACAACGCACGCGATGCTGGCAAGTGTTTTCATTAAAGGTTTTGCGGAACTCGAATTATGGCTTTTCAACAACCCAGACGCGGCTCCGGTCGTAAACAAAATTCCGTCGCATTTGCGGTTTCGATTCTTCTGCACCTTCTTGTCATCGGGATCATTTCTTTTGAGTTCAACCTGAACGAGCGAGAGCCCGACCACTCTTTCGAGGTGGCGTTGATGGAAGTGGAGCCCCCGGACGGGGCGGTTGACATTGTTCCCCAGACGGCTCCATTGCCCCAGCGTGAGGTAGAGAGCGAGAAAA
The DNA here is from genome assembly GCA_030591725.1 of Deltaproteobacteria bacterium. Taxonomy (GTDB): domain Bacteria; phylum Myxococcota_A; class Polyangia; order JAAYKL01; family JAAYKL01; genus JAUVAN01. Next base: position 4,937 of record JAUVAN010000195.1, on the reverse strand, counting down.
CCGCTTCGGTCGACCTGACTCGGGTTGTTCAAGAAAAGGAAAAGGCGGCCGACCAGGTTGCGGTCAGGCGCGTCGAACAGCGTCCGGAAAAGACCGCCGAACCTGCTCGAAAACAAGTTGCACACAAACCGCAATTGACGGTTCCGCCTTCGACCGGCGAGATCCCCGTGCAGTCGGCGCAAGAACGGGAGAAGGCAGCGAGCACCCGATCGCTTGCCGTGGCCGACTCAGATCTCAAAAAGAAAGAGGAAAAGAAAGAGAAGTATTCGGGCAAGTATCAGGGGTGGGAAGCTGCGAAGAAGTTTCCGGCAAAGGTACGCCGCGCGCTCCTGTCCCGAGCTTCCTTTGTCAGGCCTGAAATCACGCGTGAGATAAGCGAGCGCAAGCGAGAGATCTTTCACCGATACTTCGTCGGCATTCACGCACACTCCATTCACCCGATTTTTGCCGATACGTTCCTGCGGTCGCTCAACGATCGGCCGCCGCGGGATCCCATCAACAACGCCAACTTGCGAATGTACGCGGAGTTCGAGATTGCAAGAGACGGCACGGTCGAACGCGTCAGGGTGGTTCGACCCTCGGGCAACTGGGAGTTCGACGCCGGCGCTGTCGACGCGCTGTACAAGGCATCGCCGTTCCCCAAGCCGCCGAGGGCCATCTGGTCGTGGAACAAGCGGGTTTACACGAAATGGGGGTTTTTTCGGAACAACCGCAAGTGCGGAGTGTTCAATGCACAACCGTATATTCTGGAAAAACCCAAGAAAAGGAGAACTATCGCCGCGCTGGGATCAACTAACCCATTGGTGCTTCGGTGGTGAGTTCGAAAAAACGTGCTAGGATATCGTTGGTCGCCGACGACCGGTAAAGAGAGGCTTCGATATGATTGCAAAGAAACTGACAATGGCTCTGGTCGCGGTTTTTGTGCTGGCCATTCCCGGGATGAGCCTGGCGGAAACCTGGAGCGTGCCCGGAGATTTTGCGACCATTCAGAAGGCCATCAACAGCCCGGATGTTGTCGATGGTGATGAGATCGAGGTCGGGCCGGGTTATTTCTATGGAGCGCGCATTACCAAGTCCGTGACCCTCAGGGGCTCGGGACGCACGTACATCACCAACGGACCCAGGCCCTGGCGCGGTCGAGATCTGAACGCCGGTTTCCTGTTTCGCGGAAAAAAGGCCGAAAACGGCAGCGACGCAAAGATCTTCGACTTTGTTTTTCAGGGAGTCGATTTTCCCGTCTTCGCGAGCCAGTGGAGCGCGGTGGTTAGCAGCGTGACGGTTCAAAACTGCACAATGGAAAACGCGGTGCAGGCCATTACCATGTGGCACGCTGACGATTGGGATGTTCAGTTCAACAAGATTGTCGACCTCGAGGCGATCAACGGTGGGGGAATCGGCATCGTAGTGGGCTCGTACTCGGGAGACGACGCGTTCGAAAACCTGATCGCCAACAACGAGATCACCGGCACGGTGTACGTCGATCCCGATGACAGGGGCGGCTACAATGCGGCGGGTATACTCCTGGTGTCGGACAATCGGGGCAAGAGACGCGGCGGACTCGTGGAGGGTAACCTGGTTCAACGCAATCGAATCGCCCTGGTGAGCGACACCCCCCGTGTCGTTCCCGTGGTCGGACTTGAGCTCACCGATACCAGAGGCTGGGTGAGATCGCCTTCGGTCACCGACAACGAAGTCACAAACAACAACCTCTCCGGCACTGCGGACGACGTGCTCCTCGAGCCTCTCAAGCTCGACGACGTCAATACTGTTCAGTAAATTCCGCAAAATACTATATCGCGAAACGAGGTAGCAAAAACGGACTTTCCAGTCACTGAGAGAGTGGTATGCTCTCATTCAGGGTAAAGTGAACGGTCAGCTGGGGGGAGTACAACACTCCAGGCCAGGCCTTCAGCGGGGGTTAACAGGTGCGGAAGCTCACCGAGTTCTTCATCGGCAGTCTTCTCGCCCGCCAGCGAGACGAGTTTTCGCGGGCGCGGGTGCGGCTCACCTTCAACTTCTCGTTTTTCTACTCCCTGATGGTCGCGCTCTCGATCCCCGCAGCCTTCTCGGGCCCAAATCCGTGGCTTGTTTTCTGGAATAACACAACGGTCTTCGCGCTCCACCTGGTACCGTTGCTGCTGCTCAAGGTCGGATCTTCCCATCGCAGCGCAGCGACGTTCTTCTGCGTCGTCGCCTACCTCTCAGCTACCTCGCACTCGATCCGCCTCGCCGGCGACCTGTCACCGGTGATCCTCTCGTGGTACTTCCTGCTGATCATCTTCGCCCATTTTACGCTGGGCGGTCGCTACACTGCAGGCTTCATCGCAGTGACGTTCGCAACCATCACATTGATCGTTGTAGTGCGCCTCAACGCGCCGGAGCTGTTTCCATTTCCGCCGGCGCCGGAGCGCGCCGTGCTGATTATGGTGCCGTTCGTCCTTGGCTTCGGGTTGCTGGCCATCGGAATGTTGCTCCGGGAGTTCAGCCGCACCAGCAAATATGCCCGGGACGCCCTGCAAGAGTCGAACAGGGCCAAGGATCACATCCTCGGCACCGTGGCCCACGACCTGCGCAACCCGATCAGCGCGATCAAGTCGATCGCCTCGCTGTTGGCCTACCTCCCGGAGGATCGGCGCAACCAATCACTGCCCAGGCGACTCGAACAGATCGACACCTCCTGCGAGGCGGCCGAGGGGATCATCAACGATCTGATAGAGGCGTCGGAGCTGGATCAAGTCGAGACCGAAATGCGGATGGAGCGGATCGACCTCAGACCGTTCGTCATCTCCGCCGTGGAACTCTGCCGGACCCAGGCGCTCAACAAACGAATCACGGTCGACGCAAAGATGCCCGCGGCGGACTTGCCGGTGCTGATCAACAAGGTCAAGTTCTCGCGAGTGCTCGACAACCTGCTGTCCAACGCGCTCAAGTTCTGCAACGAGGACGGCACGGTCGTGGTGACCGTCGAGACCACCTCAAAGTGCGCGCGGCTCACTGTGGCAGACAATGGCATCGGAATCCCCGACAATTTGAAGGAGCGCGTTTTCGAGCGCTTCTCCGATGCCGGCCGCCCGGGCACTGCTCAGGAACGCTCCACCGGGCTCGGGCTCTCGATCACCAGACAGATCGTGCGGCTCCACGGGGGGCAGATCTGGCTGGAGAGCCGCGAACACGAGGGGACGACGTTCTACGTGGAGATTCCGCTGGGCCGGAACGTCACCGGCGACACGGCCACCATCAGCGACCTGTGCTCCGACTTGTAAGTCAAGGACCAGTCTTCCAATGAACGCCCGCCGGGAGTCACCTATCTCGACTACCAACCGAGCCCAGTTGCGAGACCAACGGCGGCATCAGAGGATGGTGTGCTGCGAATCGGGGAAGTCTATTTTCCCTCCAATCGTTTCACGCCGGACTCGTCAACCAGCAGGTGCATCTGGCTTATGGCAATCCGGTTGAGCTTGGTCAGGCGCTCTTTCTGTTCAATGCCTTCTTCGACAAAGAGCGCGTTCAGGTTCTCAAGATTGACAAGGCATACAAGCTGGGCTGCGTTGGCAAAATCGCGGATATTGCCCTTTTCGTCGGGGTTTTGGTCACGCCACTGTCTGGCGGTCATGCCAAACAAAGCCATGTTCAGCACGTCGGCTTCGCTGGCGTACACCAAGCTCACCTGTTGCGGATCAAGCTCCGGGGGGATCAGGTTCGTCTTGATGGCGTCGGTATGAATACGATAGTTGATCTTTGCCAGGTTGCGCTTGATGTCCCAGCCAAGCTGATTGTGTTCCGTCTCTTTGAGTCGCTGAAATTCCTTGATCAGGTAGAGCTTGAACTCGACGGATATCCATGAGGCGAACTCGAAGGCGATATCTTTATGAGCGTATGTGCCGCCGTAGCGACCGGATTTAGTGTAAATGCCGATGGCGCCAGTCTCTTTTGTCCACTGCTTTGGTGTCAGAACAAAACTGTTGAGCCCGGCTTGCGTTCTAAACCCCTCGAATTCGAGGGGTTTAAAATCCGGGTTATTGAGCTGCTCCCAGATACCCAGAAAGTCAACGGTGTTGCGATTTCTCATCCAGTTTTGGATGACATGATCCGTTCGACCTGACTCCTTGTACCTGGCGATGTCAGTAATGCAGATATAATCTTCCTTATTCCTGGTTTGAAGGTTGATTTCCCTTTCAAGAACTTCGATTTTCTTCATCTTGCTCATGCCGTGCCCTCCACGATCCCGATCTCCTTTTTCGTCCACCCGTACAGATCGTACACCAGCCCGTTCTCGATCTCCACGTTTCCGAGAAGCTCACCCGAATTCAGGGTGCCGAATTCCAGAACGCCGGGAAGGCCGTGTGGTACTATCGGTGAACGCACAGGCGCGGGGCAATCAATGAGATTAGCACTTCTTTTTGTACTCTCCATCCTCATGGTCTGCTTCAGTTGTTCGAACAACAGCGGAAGCGGCCCGGACGCGGGGACGGATAGCGACACCGATACCGATTCCGACACTGACTCAGACACCGATACTGACACCGACACCGACACCGATTCCGACACCGACACGGACACCGACTGCACGCAGCCCCCGGCGGTTGCCGATTGTACGGACGGATGGTGTCAGATTGAGCCGGGTTGTTTTATTCTTGGATCACCGATGTCAGAACCGTGTAGGGGCGCGTACTCCGAAAACCAGGTACAGGTAACCCTCACGCTTCCATTTCTCATTTCTCGGCATGAGGTCACCCAGGCCGAATGGGAGGCAGCGGGTTTTTTGAATCCGTCACGAGACCTGGGGCCTCAAAAGCCTGTCGTATTTATTAACTGGTTGGAGGCAGCCGCTTACGCCAATACACTGTCTGTCGCCGAAGGCCTGGATTCTTGCTATGACCTCACGGATTGCCAGGGCACCGTCGGAAGTGGGTGTCCCATAGAATGGGATATTTGCG
>JAUVAN010000501.1 GCA_030591725.1 Deltaproteobacteria bacterium | reverse complement strand
TCGAACTCGAGCGCCGGGCGACTGAAATCGCCGCCTTGACCGCGTTGCGGGCGCTGGTGGCATCCTTGGGGTTGAGGTCGAAAGCCTTTTTATACGCCTCGAACGCCTTGGCCTCGTCGCCGTTGGCGGTGTATGCGGAGCCGAGGGCCTGTTGCAGACGGTAGTTCCTTGAGTCTGCGCGTACCTGCGTCGCCAAGACGCCGATAGCTTCGCCCGGCCGATTTGTCTTGGTTGCGGCCTGGGCAAAGAGGAGGGCGTAGCTCGACCGATGTGATGCCTCCATCGAACTCATGCTGAGAGGTTTCAATAGCTCATAGGCATTCTGGAATTGATCTGCCTGCAGCAGGGCCTGGCCGAGAGCGATCTTGTACGACGCCTGGCTGCCATCGAGCTCCACCGACTTGCGGAGGCTGGCAATGGCCGGGCTCAGCTGGCCGAGAGCACGTTGTGAAACACCCAGCATGTAGTAGGCGCCCGCATAATCCGGATTGGTTTTAGTGACCTCCTCGAATTCCTTAACGGCGTTTGCCCAGTCCTTCTTCTTGTAAGCCTCGAGGCCTTTGTTCCACTCCGCGTGCGCCGGCAGCGCCGCCACCAGCAACAACAATGCTGCTGCTCCTGCGATCGTCGCACGGCTGACCCTCGATTTCATTTTCTGTGCCTCCAGTTGTTTTAACGCAATCTGACCTACGTTTGTTGCACTTCACCGAGCAACGGTCTGACCTGTTCATCGAACATCGCCGCCGTGTCGGAACCCTTGAGCAGCGAAATTGCCTTGGTATTTTGCTCCACCATTTCTCGGAGAGCATTGAAACCCTCACCGCGTTCAATCAGGGTCCGCGCTGAAGTGTACTGCTTTTCGATCGTCCGTTCACCCCCCGAACCGACAACGTCGAGTGCTACCGAGCGGATTTTCTCTGCCAGACCGAGCAACGTCACCGGGTTCGGTCCGGCCTGCCACCGTTGGATGCCGTCGCCGGCATCTCCTGGACTACCGAGTGCCACCAGCCCTGTGGTGATCATTCCAAAGAGGAGCTTTGATACGTCAAACGGCGCCCATTTGAGCTCGTTGGCGATTTCTTCGATGGTCAGCTCACCATCAATGCGAGTGACAAGTATCCACTCTTGCGGGCTGAGGGTCACCTGGTCGGCTCCCTGCTCACGCGAAGTGAAGTAGGGCACGAGATCCAGTGAGGGGATCTTCCGCGAAAGCACGCGCCATTCATCGAGACGGCGGGCTGCCTCCATCATGAGGCTGGCGTTGGACATGTGGATGGTGACCTGGTCCGATTCCTCGCCGGGGTTGAACGAGAAGGTGCCCTGGGACCAGATGGCCATCTCGTACACTGCGCTGTCGCCGCGGAGTCGCCCGACCAGGGCGTCAACTATTTGGCCGTCGCGGAGGAAGATCTTTCCCTCTGCTTCATGGCCTTGGATTTCGAACGCACCCGTCTTGCCTGAGACACTCACGAGTTGAATGACGTCCGGCAGCGGAAGCTCGCTCAAGGATCCTTGCAGCGACATGGTGGAGGGTTACTGGAGGTTGAACCGCACCGTCAGGATGTAAAGAACCTCCACCGGCTTTCCGTTGAGGGTCGACGGCTCGAACTTCCATTTGTTGACAGCATCCACCGCGGTTTCGGTCAGTCCAAGGGGGAGCGCCCGCAGGACTTTGACACTCTGAACATTCCCGCTCTTGCCGATCACGCATTCGAGCACCACGACACCCTGGATGCGCGCTCTGCGAGCGG
>JAUVAN010000036.1 GCA_030591725.1 Deltaproteobacteria bacterium | reverse complement strand
GATGATTACCTGCGAAGAGATCGATGGTCTCCGCCGGCGCCGAATCCTTGTCCTGATTGAAAAGCCGGATGCTCAGCGTGACGTACCAGGGGTCGGAGATCGATATCTTGAACCGTTTGTCTCCGCCGGCGGCGAAGATCGGCAGGATGCCGCTGACGTCGTGCACCCATCTTCCCTCCCGGTGATACGACGTGATCCAGTGCCCGACCTCGTAGTCGCACACGGTCGGATCGCCGTCATCGCACAGGAGAAGATAGACATTGTAGTCCCACGCGGGACACTCGCCGAACTCGCCCACCCCCCCGCAGTTCAGGGTCAGATCGAATTCCATCGAGTCGAAGCCGGCCATGGTCGTGGCGTCCGGGAAAGTCACGTCGAAGTGGTGACCCTCGTCATCCTGTTCGCTCACCGCAGTGTCCTCCCACATCTGCAGGATGGTGGCATCCTGCCGGTTCAGGCGGTCCTCCCTTATTGCCTCGAAGTTGTAGTAAATGACTTCGTTTGCGGCCAACGCTACATTTGGACCAAAGGGCCACGAGAGCGCCGAGTTGTAGTGGGCGTGATCGGCGTAACTGCCGATGTAGCGGATCTTCTGAAGCCGGTCTACCGCCGCGCCCCATCCCGGAGAGGTCATTATCTGTCCGACCCAACCGCTGATCTCGGCCGCGCGCTCGGTCACGTAATGGACGCGTCCCTCGAGCGCCTCCTGATCGTCAGAGGGCAACTTGCTTATTGCCGTGTCCACGAGCGCTCTGAAATTATCGAGGGAGTCCATGCGATCGGCCTCGTCGGCCAGGATGGACATGAAAAAGTAATGAACATTAAGGGGTGTGTTGGCGAACAGGTCCGTCACGTCCAGGTCCATGTCCCAGTAATCGTAGCCGAATGCGGAGTTGTTCTGTTTGGGGAGATCCTGAATGAGGAGATAGCTGTCACAACCGCTCCAGTTTTCGGACAGGTTCCAGCTACCCTCGGTCGTGGCGACGGTGAAATCGGCGGCCATCGCCCGCAGAGATTTGTCGCTCGGTGCATCGGTGAATTCCAGCCGGGCCACGCCATCTTCGCAAAAAGGCGATATCTCCCCGGCGTCGGTTCCGGCGTCGGTTCCGGCGTCGGTCCCCGCGTCGGGTGCCGGCTTCTTTTTATCGCCATCGCAACCGATGACCGTAAGGACTCCAATACAAGCGCAAATAAGTACTCCTGAAAAAGCGTTCAAACGCATCGTTACCTCCTGTGACAGCAAGCCAATCGCTATTATACCTCTTGCCTGGCTCTGTACCGCGGACATAAAGCCCGCGGCCAGAAATATTTGACACTGAAAGCCCTAAGGGCTGTTTGGGTGATGTCTTTTCTTGAGGCCTCGGGCCTTTCTTGTTCTTCATTTCTGGCCGCGGGATTCACTTCCGCGGGACTATGTGCGCCCTCCCGCCGCTGTGCGGCACCCTCCCGGGAGGGGAGGGATCATCCACTTACAGCCCGTACCTAATGATGTATAACATGTGGATGCTGGAAAGATTCGGAGATCCGGGACAACTCCATTTTTTAACTGCGGTCGTCGCTGCGATCCTTATGTGTTCGCACGGCTGCGGAACCGCAGAAACGCATGAGGAGGAGTCATCGAAGTCGGGACGGGCGGGATCGATGAACTCGCGATCGGAGATCGTGGCCCTCGTTGACGGTGTTCCCATCTTCATGGAGGAAGCCCGGTTCATGATGGACGGAGGCGCGGCGACCGCCGACGAGGCAGTGGATGCGCTGGTAAATAACGAGCTTCTCGCGGCGGAGGCGATCAGACGTGGCTGGGGGAGGGCTGACGAGGTGGAGTTCGAGCGCATAAAGGCGCAAGCCGCGCTGATTTTGCGGCGCGTGGGTGAGGAGACGACCGCGGAGGACGTCGATCTCGATGAGATCAAAAAGAGATACTCGACACAGAAGAAGAGGTTCGTTCACGGCCCCTTGAGAAAAGTCATCCACTCAGTCGTCCTGACCGGCAAAAAGGGAATGGCGAGCGATGAGGCCCGGGCGGCGGCGCAGGAGATCGCCGTTGCGGTCGCCGGGGTATTTGACGCCGACGGATTCGAGTCGGAAGTGAAGGCTCTGAAGAAAAAAAACGGGTGGAAGTTGAAGGTGGAGTCTCTTCCGCCGTTCGAGAGGAACGACGATCGGTTTGTCGCGGCATTTGTAGATGCGGCGTACAATATCGGTGGCCCGGGAGGGATCTCGTCGGCGTTCGAGACAAAGTTCGGCTGGCACGTGATCATGATGCTGGAAGACCTTCCGGCGAGCGACATCTCGTTCGAAGAGGCCCGCGGGATCCTTGCGGAGGAGATCCTTCCAGGTGTGCGGGCAAGGCGTGCTCAGGAACTCGTCTCCAGGCTGGTCAAGGAGGCGGGCGTATTCATTCACGACAAGAACCTGTGGGCGGGGGCTTCATGAGCGAGGTTGAGGCACGGCAGCCGTCGAGGGATAGCGTGGAGTCTGTTTTCAGCGAGATCCTGTCCCGGATGGAGACCGCCTGCCCGGATTTCGAGGCGGCGGTGTTTTACGACGCCGAGGGCGAGACCATTGACTATCATTCGTACCTCGATCCCTTCGATACCCGCCTTGCGGCGGCTCATCACGGTGTGATCATGACCATGGCCGATGCGAAGTCCCGATGGCTCGAAATTGGCTGCGTAAAGATGATCGAGGTATCGAGCTCCAAGTACGACATTGTGACGATGGTGTTGGCGGATGGATATTTCGTTACGGTGATCGCCGGTTCAGGCGCCATCGGCGACGAGGTGATCGAGGGGTTCCTGGAGATTCTCGTCTCCTTGAGAGAAGAAGCCGGAATGTAAGAAGGCCGGGATGGGGTCAAAGCCGTCTGGGGCCGCCGCCGCGCTTGCGGCGTTTTACCTTTTTTGTTCGCTTTTCCCGCGATTCAAACTCCTGATCGAAGACCAAAAACCTGCTCTTGTCAGGGAGGATCAGCCGGCGGGACGGTGACGCGGGCCGCAAGAGGGGGTGATCGTCGGTGTCCAGCCGCACGAGCACCTCGTCACCCGGGGTTCCGACGATGACGACCTGTGCGACTCCGTGGGAATCGGTGATGCTGACTTGTTTGCCGGTGACCATGACTGGCAGATCTGCGCGCCCGTCGGTGTGGACGATCAGCACATGAGATCTGGTGGGAAACGAACATTTGAAGTGCGATTCCAGAGGCGCCAGGTTGGCACGCGGTTCGCCCAGCTGACGCATATGCCGCAGCCGCATATCACGTTGGATGCCTTCTTCGGGAGTCCAGCCCCCGGGGCATTGAACGTAGATCGCGACCAGCCGCCCGTCTGGTCCGCGAAGGGCCGTGCTCACGCGGCCGTGTGAGTCGGTCACGCCGACTTCTGACCCGTCAACGGCTACCGAGGCGCCCTCCAGTGGTTCTCCGTCGTCGTCCGAGACAAGAACGTGGAGGGTGGTTGATTTCTCGGCTTCCTCGCCGCCGGCACACGATGCCAGGAGGAAGAGCACTAGTGCCGTCTGGAGTATCGGTTTCAATCGGGAGATCATTTGGCCCGCCTCTCAAGTAACTCCACGGCCAGACCGTAGGAGGGATCGTCCGGGTGAATGCCATGTAGCTGTCTGTACTTTCTCATGGCTTCGTCAAGCCGACCGCTGATCAACGACTCGACGGCGTCTTGAAGGGTGACCTCTTCGAGCGGGGCCGACGAAGATCGAGAGGCCTCATGATCGATCGCGTTCTTCGGGATCGATGGCGGTAACCGGGCGCTGTCCGAGACCGGTTCTCGGCCAGTGACTGCTTGCGCCGCCGGTGAGTCCTGCGCCCGGAGAAGCGGGACGAGCAGGAGAGTGGTGACAAGCAAAGCGAGCGCTCCAATGAGAACCAGGCGCTTGCGGTCGAAGCGAGTCGACAGCCACTGCCGGAATGTCTCCCACAGCGCTGGAAGCCTCCGTGGCCGGTCCGCCCAGACAGATGTGATCTCGCCTGTCGCGCGGGCGCAGGTAGGAGGAATGAACTCGGCGCTCGGCGAATCGATGGTCTTTTTTCCGGGCAGAGGCCTGGCGATGACTGTCGCGTCGAAATCCCTGTCAACGCGCGTGGCGTCCTGATCATTGATAGCGTCTTCCATGATTACACCTTTTTGGGAACCCGCTTGACCGCAACGAGACGGCCCTGTCGATCGCGGGCAAAGAGCTTGCGAATGACGTAGTCGCCGTTGGCGGATAGTCCCCTGATTGCATCGATGGCGCACACCTGCCTTTTTCCGGTCGCCGTACGCTCGGCCTGGACGATGATATCCACCGCCGACGCTACCTGGGCCCGCAGCGCGGTGAGCGGCAACGCCGTATCGGCCATGAGCGCCATTGTTTCCAGCCTGCGCACCGCGTCCGCCGAACAGCTCGCGTGAACGGTTGTCATCGAGCCGCCGTGCCCCGAGGTCATCGCCTGTATCATATCGAGGGCCTCGGCTCCTCGAACTTCTCCGACGACGATCCGATCGGGCCTCAATCGCAAGGTGGCGCGAAGAAGATCGCGGATGGAGACGCGCCCCTTTCCGCGCTCGTCCTCCGATCGCGACTCGAGATATACGACGTGCGGCCTGTGGATCTGGATCTCGTGGGTGTCCTCTATGATCACCAGCCGCTCGTTTTCACCGACGAACGACGAGAATGCTCCCAGGAGGGAAGTCTTGCCCGTGCCCGTGCCTCCCGAGATGATGACGTTTCGGCTGCCGCCCACGGCATTTTCGAGAAAGAGGGCCGCCCGCTTGCTCAGGGAGTCGAGCTTGACGAGTCTTTCCATCGTGAGAGTGGATCGGGAGAACTTTCTTATCGATACGATGGGGCCGTCCTTCGCTATTGGCGAGAGCACGGCCTCCACGCGGGATCCGTCGGGCAGGGTGGCTTCCAGGATCGGGTGCAGGGCGTCCAGGGGACGTCCCATATACTGGGAGATATTCGTGAGGGCGGCTTGAAGCGTGTTTCCGTCCCCGAAACGTTGCGATGTGAGATCGAGGATCCCGTTTCTCTCGATCCAGATCTCCGATGGGCCGTTGATCATGATCTCGCTCACGCTCGGATCGGCGAGCAGGTTCTCGATGGGCGCGAGAAACCTGGGAATGGATTCACGGAAGGCTCCGGCCGGGATCATGGGCTCACCTCTCGGGAGGTTTCGCCGCCGCCGATCATCCGCGTCACGGTTTCGTGGAGGTTGTTCAGGGCAGGCCGCTCGGGTGATATCGCACTCAGCCGGGCGATCGTTCCAAGCGACGCGTGGAGACGGCCCGAACGGATCTGAGCGGCCGCCAGCAAAGGAAGGATCGTGGCCTCGTCGCCGCCCATCACGAGGGCCGCTTCGAGGTAGCGACTGGCGGTCAGGATATCGCCCTTCGAAGTGTAGAGTTCGGCCATGTGGACGGCCCGGTCCACGGGATCCGTCGATTGAGGTTCCAGTGGCGCGGCCGATTTGCTGCCGCAGGACGCGGTCAGGGCCAGAGCCAGGGTTGCGCACAGGTGTTTCGAGATCATTCGTTGTCCTTCCTGTCAGGGGCCGACGAGGCCAGCTGCTCCAGCCATTCGACAGCATGCCCGTCGCCCGTGCCCAGGTATTCGAGCAGCGTGGACGCGACTGTGGATGCGGTGTCCATGTTGTCTTTTTCCAGATGGCGATGGAGGGCGAGCACCTCCTTGCGATAGGAAAGATCCAGCGCGCGTTTCAGATTCTCGGCCTCTCTTCGTCGCTGCGAAGTTTCGATGGAGTCGCCGCCGAGTTTCAGCAGATCGGCTGACTCGAACATCAGGCCGGCAGCAATGGCTTTCTCACGCGGTCCGGCGCCGGTGCGTGAGAGAAGCTCCACGGCACGGCTGTAAAGGATAGCCGCCTGCTGCGCCGGTTGGGCCGTTCGCCCGGGTTTCGATTGAGGAGTGGGGAGTGGCACGGATCCGGGGAGATCGACAACGCCTCGGGTTGTGGAGGGGGCACCGGGCAGAAAGGCGAGGACGGCGCCCAGACCGAGAATTGCCATCACAGCCAGGGCTGACGCGATGCGGCGCGGTGCGTTGCTTTTTGCAGAAGAGGTTGCCCCGTAGTTGTCTTCGGACGTGGAAGGCCGGAAGGACAGGGAGAGAGGCCCCACGTTGAGATCCAGGCGTTTTCCCACCAGGCCCCCTCGGACCGGGTTCGATCCCATGGTCAGCGGATTTGTGAGGCCGGGACATTCCTCCACACGAACCGAGCGACCGTCCCCCTCTATCCACGCCTTGCAGAGCTCTCGTCCGACGGCCTCGTGACATATGGAGAGCCGGCACTTTGGAGATCTTCCAATGAGCACCGGAGTATCGCCAAAGAGGTAGGTTCTCGAATGTTCTCCGGGCACGGATACGGTGATCTTCAGATCTGTCAATTGCGTGCTCCTCTTGGGGCTTTTTGAGCCGTTCACCTTCTGTAATCGGTCGTTCGGGCGAGGAGTTGCGAAAAAAGTGAAAATTTGCGAAAAAAAGTCGGACGGAGGAAACAATGACGGACAAGATCATACTCGAGGCGATAGGGACCATACGCACTCCATTTGAAAAACCAGTGGGCACGCCCATCCAGGGATTGCTGGACCGCAAGGCGGAGGGCACGGTGATCCTGCGCGACGACCTGGTGGAAGGTCTCAAAGACCTGGAGGGGTTCAGTCACCTGATCCTTGTCTACCATTTCGACAGGGTGGAGGGCTTCGATCTCGTGCAGAAACCCTACCTGGAGGACGAGGATCGCGGCATGTTCGCCATCCGATCACCGAGGCGGCCCAACCCGATCGGCGTCACCGTCGTGAGTTTGCTGGGGATCGACGGGAACCGGGTTTCGGTCAGAGGCGTGGATATGCTGGACGGAACGCCCCTGCTGGACATCAAGCCATACGTTCCGGATTTCGACAGCGTCGCGGACGCCCGCACGGGCTGGCTGGAGGCCAGGCTCGAGACCTACAACCAGGGCGAACCTGTCCGCACAACCGCCGACGATCGTTTCCACAAGTAGGGGCGAACCTGCGTGTTCGCCCTTGCAGGCGATGGCGAGACCGTTTTTAGTTACAGATGAATGTCAGTACGCTGAAGGTATCGGCGACGAGATCGATCGTTCGGGAACCTGCGGCGGCATCACCAGAGGGAACACACTGACTGGCGCTGTACGTTGCGGCAACATCACCGGTCCCGGGGTCGACGTTGGCCCAGTAGCCGCGGCCAGCAGCTGTGGATTGAGTGAGCGACACGTCAGGCATACCGGTCGAATTGTTGATGTACACCGGGCCATGACCGCTGGAGGGAGTCAGAGTGAACGTTACGCCGGCGAGTGATGAGCTGCTACCATCGACGAAATGGGCGATCAGCGCAGCCTTCGTCGGATCGTAGGTGTCTCCTCCCGCAGCGGCGAAGGTGTCTACTTCGGTTTCGGTGAAAAAGTCGAGATCATGGGACTCGTCGGCCGTTCCGGTTCTGTGCCAGTAGAGCGTATTCACGTAACTGGTGGCGGTCAGTTCCAGGGCGGTGAGGGTGTCAGCCGGCACGTCCAGACTGAATACGCCGGTTACGGTGGTGCTGCTGCACGGCAAGGATGAGACATCATAGACGCATACTTGCACGCCCTGAATCGGAGAGCCGTCATACCCGTACACCACTCCGCTGAAGACGACCGTTGCGCCGGTGTCGGTATCCGTATCGGTGTCGGTATCCGTATCGGTGTCGGTATCCGTATCGGTGTCGGTATCCGTATCAGTATCCGTGTCAGTGTCCGTATCAGTGTCCGTGTCGGTATCGGTGTCAGTGTCGGTATCGGTGTCGGTATCGGTGTCAGAGTCGGTGTCCCCGCCGTTGTCGTTGACGCTGTCATCAGCACACCCGCCGAAAACCAGCACGGTCGCCAGCACGATCAAAAATATGTACTTCATTGTTCTACCTTTCATTATGAACGTGGGACTATATTACCATTTATGATGAATCCTGTGGGCATGAAGGGCTCCACGTCGACGGGGCCGCGTTCCTTCTCCTTGAGCGCCTTTTCCAGTCCCAGGATCTGAGGCGTCGTGTTTCCCAGCGCTCGCGCCATGGATACAGCCTCCAGCGCCGCCTTTCGGGCGCCGCGTTTCGCCAGGAACAGCGCGTCAAGGTAGTGAAACCAGGAGAGCATCCTCCATGTCTCGTGCTCCTTCCATTGTGAGCCGAGCACCTCGTAGAATTGCTTCCACCGTTCGATTTGCACCGGCGCCGCTGCGTTGATGTCGCTGAGTCCCATGGGTTCCGGTGTCGCACGGTAAACCACGCCGTCCGGAACCAGATGCGCCGCCGCCCGCTCCTGCACCCACGGGCTCGGCTCGACTCGCAAGGGGCCGTCAAGGGCCAGCTCGGAGAGGGAGGACTCGGTGATCGCGCCGTTGACGATCATCGACCATGCGAGCGGTCTCAGATTCGGGTGGGCGGCGAGTGTCTGCGTCAGGTAGCCGGGATATCCGAAGAGCTGTGGATTGACCACGGTGATGTCGGGCCTCGACCCGTCGATATGCGGCGCCGACCAGAGAACGAAGAACAACTTGTAATACGAAGCCAGCACCAGGGTCCCACGCTCTGTGTGGCTCAAGGTCAGGTCGTAGAAGAGCCTGGTGGCGCGAAAATCGGAGAGATCGGCTCCCGGGGCAGCGTCGCGTGCGCGGGAGACAGGGATCGTGAGGAGCGCTGCTGTCAGTAACACGGCCGCCGGTTTCCCGACCGGTATCCTGTTTCTCAACACTTCGATGGCAACGGCGGCGAAGACCGCCGCAGCCGCGATGAGGGCGACGACGACGGGAAGCATGTATCCGTAGTAGTCGGGGTTGAATGGATCGAAACCCATTATGGTGCGCAAAAGGATCGTGACCCCTGCCAGGAGGGCCAGCACCAGCCCGGTGATGCGGGTATGAGGGTGGCGCAGAAGGTAGTAGAAGCCGGCCAGGGAGGCTACCACGAGCACGGGGCCGATCTCGTTCATCATGGTGAACACGGCGTTGAGGGATCTCTCGTCGAGGCTCTCCAGGTGCTCCTGGGCCATGGATTTCTGGTACACCCTCGCCGAGACAACCCAGAAGAAGTCTCGCGCGGTGTGGACCCCGCCCAGGGAGATGGGGGAGCCCGCCGCCGATCGCAACGGGAGGAAGAGATAGGGAAGCAGCCCGGTGGCCGCAATGCCCATGAGCTTTGCGGTGACGAGCATGGCGCCCTTGCCGCCGCGTTCCCTGGAGAGAAAGACCAGTGGAGGGATTGCCGCCGGGAGCGCCGCGAGCATGATGAAGTGGTGATTTGCGAGGCCCAGGCCGAAGAAGAACGCGGACAGGTAGAGGCGCCCGAGGCGATCTTTGTTCTCGTCCAGACAGTAGGAAACAAGGGGATAGAGCGCCGCCAGAACCAGGAGAATCTGAAGGGAGTAAACCTCCGCGCGAACGCACTGGAACCACCAGCCGGGCGCGGCTGCCGCCGTGAGTGCGGCCGCCAGGGAGATGATCGCCGCGAGTCCCTCCGGGAGCGTCGGCGTGACCCGCCTCAGGATAACGGAGACCATCTCGAAGAGCAGGAAGGCGGCGACGGCGCCGAAGAGGGCGGAGGCAATGGAGACCCGAAGCGCGATCGATCCCAGGGGTAACAGGGTGAACGGCTTGACCAGCATCACGTAGAGCGGATGCCCCGGGGGATGCGGCACGCCGAGTGTCTGGGCAGCGGCGGTGAACTCAGGAGAGTCGAGCCAGTACGGCTCGGGGGAGGCCGCGAGGATGCCCATGGCCAGAGGGACGGCGAACGCCCCTATCCGGGAGATGCGGATCACCAGCCGTTCGAGCAACAACGTCATTTTTTCAACATACATCATAGATTGTGTGGGGGTAAAAAATGAGGGGAAGAAGGAGTGGCTATAACTTTACGGGTACCATCACACTCTGGATTGTGAATGACTTGCCGGACACAAATCCGGTTGCTTCGATGTCAACGTTACGGCGAGCATTTTCACACTCGAAGTCATATGAGGCGACTCCCTTACCCAGGTTCGAAATATAAAAAAGACGATTGTCGGGTGCGCACCTGGCGAAGAGTGAAACTTTGCGATGAAACTTCTCTCCTCGAATCACGAGTCTCACTTTACTCGCCGGTTCATCGAGGGAAACTCGAAAACTGAGGTTGGATGCCCTGGGGATGAGCGTATTGTCGCTGTTTTTCCCTTCGACTCCTTGTAGCGCTTCGATGTTGAACTCTACTGCATTGAAAGTCTCTGCAGGCTGGTACTTCGGTATGTCCCAGCCAAACTGTGCCATTGTACTCGTCGCCCAATAGCCATCGTACATGAACAACTCCGGAATCTCCCAAATTACAAGAGGGGTATGATGCCGGTCTTGAGATTTGCGCAGATTGAGATCGCGACTGATGTACAGGGAAATTGGGGGTGTGATTCCCCGTCTTGGCACGAAGTGGTTGTTGACCGGGCACCTGAACTCGTTTTCCAAAAACTTGCTGGTTTTGAATTTTCCCATACTCGTTGTGATATAGACGGCGCAAGGTCTGTCTTTCTTGTACTTCTTCTTACCCACAGTCGATTTGCTGAACCCCGGCATTCGTATGGTTTCTTTCAATGATTGCTCGTATTTTCCATCTTCTCTAAAACCCATTTTCTTGACGAACACTCCGAGAACACGCTTCTTCCCCTTCCAGGGAACCCGAAAACGTCTTTTGCCAAAGGAAGATTCGGACATTCTTGACCTCAGGCCTGGGATCTTTTGTGCGTGTTGAGCAATGAGCTTTGCGGCGAGATGGGCCGCTTCGTATGTCCAGTGATGCTCTCGTTTGAAGAATAGCCCGTCGACTTGATCTTTTGCTTCGAGAAAGCCCCTGTCCATAAACAGCACATCGACGCCGGCTTTTTCCAGCCGTTCGACCAGACGCTTTTTGAAACGCTCTTTACTTGCGGGCAGAACACCCTCCCTGTAGGCCAGCTCTGGATAAACACGATCTCGATCTGGAATGACGGTCACCAGAAGGTGAGAGCCACTGCGTGAAATCGACTTGCTAACCTCTGTGAATTTGGGGATGAGAACATCTTCAATTGCTCGGTAATAGGCATCATCGCGTTGCATTACCTTGCTTTTAACAAAAACCCAGTTTTCTTTTCCCGCTACCAGTTTTGGATTTGATACGCGGTTCAGATGTTTATGGGTCCACTCATTATAGGCGAGAACACGACCATGCCTGAAGAACGAGTCATTGATGAGAGAGCTTTCAATACTTCGTAGATAATGCCCTTTTAACAGCGCGGTCATCTCAAAGTCGGGGAACTTCTTTTTGGGGTTCACCTCGCGACCAGGGGGAGGACCGTACAGTTCTGAGTACACCAGATCGATCGGAAGAACTGCCGAGATGACTACGCAGAATAGTATCGGAACGATGTTGTGTTTAATCCATCGCATTTTCAAAACTGGAAATATAGAAATGGACTGTAGCTTCTGGCGAAAAGCTCGTGGCAGGCGAGCAGAAACAGTCCCAGTTGAGCGACCTGAATTAGTTGTCCGCGACTATTAATATACGTATTCGAGTTTTTAAAAATGAATGTTACGGCAATAGCGCAGCCTGCAAGTGCCAGAAAAAGTGGCTGGCCGGCATCGGGGCCAACGGCGATTGACAGGGAGTTGAAATTGAACATCTCCCGGTATACTCGAAACGCGGTTTCGATGTCGGAGCTTCTGAACAGAACCCAGCCGAGAGTGACAATGACAAATGTGATTCCCACCTGAAATGCAGCGGGTGCATGACGAACAAGCGGCAACAACCGATCGTATCTTCGCTCGATCATCAGGAATGCCGCGTGAAACAGTCCCCAGAGAATAAATGTCCACTGCGCGCCGTGCCAGATGCCGGTCAGGAGCATGGTGGCCATCAGGTTGAAATAGGTGCGCCATTTCTTGCTGGTTCGATTCCCGCCAAGGGGAATGTAAACATAGTCGCGAAACCACAAGGACAGTGTCATGTGCCAGCGTCTCCAAAAATCACTGATACTTCGTGCCCGGTATGGCGAATTGAAATTTTCCGGAAACTTGAATCCCAGCATTAAACCCAGTCCGAGGGCCATGTCCGAGTAGCCTGAAAAATCAAAGTAGATCTGAAACGAGTATGAGAATGCACCAATCCAGGCGTTGATCAGGCCCATCTGGTGAAGGTCAAATACCTGGTCGGCGATGACTCCGAATTGATCAGCGAACAACACTTTTTTATTGAAGCCGATCATGAAGAGCAAAACGCCGGCGCCGAATCCCTCGGTCAATTTGCGAGCAGTGACAAACTGATCCTGAACTTGTGAATACCGGACGATTGGCCCGGCAACCAGTTGAGGAAACATGGCAACGTAGGCGGCAAACATGGGAAAGTTACGTGTTGGAGATATTGTGCCACGGTACACGTCGATCGTGTAGGACATTGCCTGAAAAGTGAAAAACGAGATCCCAATGGGAAGCACCACTGTAGTCCAGTGAGCAGGAGCAAATCCGAATGATTCGATCAGCGCGTTGAAGTTCTCAATGCCGAAATTGGCGTACTTGAAGTACCCGAGAATTCCGAGGTTTGCCACAACGGACGTTCCCAGAACGAATTTGCGACGATGGGCGCTTTTAATGCCATGAAGAAAATGCCCGCTGCCGTAATTGATTGTGGTGGAGATTATAAGCAAGGCCAGAAAATCGAACCGCCAGAAACCGTAGAACAGGTAGCTTCCTGCAAGCAGGACAAGATACCGAAATCGAGATGGAGTCAGGCCGTATAGGAGAAGAAATCCCGGGAGGAAAACGAAGAGGAAGATGTACGAGGAAAACAGCATTTTTCCAACATACCCTATAGATCGTATGGGGGTAAAAAATGAGGTAAAGAAGGAGTGGCCCTGGTCTTGCTCGGTCCGGCCTACTGGGATAGGATCCGAAGCTGCATGAAGATCCTCGGTATCAATTTCTCCAACGACTCCGCCGCGGCCCTGGTGGAGGACGGCGTGGTGGTCGCCGCGAGCCAGGAGGAGCGGTTCTCTCGCATCAAGCACGACCCCCGTTTTCCAGATCGGGCCATCGACTATTGTCTCTCCGTGGCGGGAGGGGGGTTGGAATCCGTGGACTCGGTTGCCTTCTTCTGGAACCCGGGCATTCACGCACAGGTGCCCACTCGCAGGTTCACCGCTTTTCCGAGACATCAGCTGGAGTTTCTTCACAATGTGCCCACGCATCTTCTCGGGAGGTTGCCGGGTGTGGATGTCACCGGCATGGACCAGGTGATAAGGCTCTCGTCCGGCGCGAACCTGACCATTCACTACATGACGCATCACATGTGTCACGCGGCTGCCGCATTCTACACCTCGCCCTTCGAGGAAGCGGCGATTCTGACGGTCGACGGTTACGGCGAACGCCAGGCCACCGGGATCTTTCACGGTAGCGGGAGGGATATCACGCCGGTCCTGTCGGTGGATTTCCCCCACTCCATCGGTGCTCTCTACGCGGCGTTCACCCAGTATCTGGGGTTCAGGGCCAACAGTGGAGAGGGAAAGGTGATGGGCCTGGCCTCATACGGGAAACACAGCGAGGCGGCCGGGGCCATCAAAAAGATGGTCAATCTCACGGCAGAGGGGTTCGAACTCGATCTCTCGTATTTCGAGTTCTTTCACGACAGGCCTGCCCGATACGCCCGGAAACTGGTGGACACGCTGGGACCATGCAGGGGGCCGGAAACTCAGCTGGAGCAGCGGCACATGGATATCGCGTGGGGTCTTCAGGTCGTCACAGAGGAAGCCCTGCTTCACCTGGCGCAGCTCGCCCGCGAGAAGACCGGAGCCGACGCCCTTTGCCTCTCCGGCGGCGTGGGGCTGAACTGTGTGGCGAACGGACGGATCATGGTGGAGTCGGAGTTCTCCGAGTACTTCTTTTACCCGGCCGCCGGAGATGCGGGCACCTCCGTCGGCGCGGCGCTGCTGGCCTATCACGACCTTCACCACAAGGAGCGTTCGCGGGCCGTGGCCACGGAGTACCTGGGTCCGGAGTATTCGAGGGAGCAGGTCATCCACGCGATCGACAAGGCCGGGGCGTCGTACAGGGAGCTCGTGGACCCGGAGGTCACCGCTGCGCGCATGATTGCGGACGGTCTCATCATCGGCTGGTTCCAGGGAAGGAGCGAGTTTGGCCCGCGGGCGCTGGGCAACAGGTCCATCCTCGCGGATCCGGGCCGCGCGGGCATGAAGGATCTGCTGAACTCGAAGGTCAAGTTCCGCGAATCATTCAGGCCGTACGCGCCGTCGGTGATCCAGGAAGAGTGCGGGAACTATTTCTCCAGCTCGGTTCCTTCGCCGTACATGCTGCGCGCCTACAAGACTCTGGAAAACAGGAGGGACGCTCTTTGCGCCATCACCCACGTGGATGGTTCCGCCCGTGTTCAGACAGTCAGCAAAGAGCAGAATCCGCAGTACCACCGGCTCATCGCCGAACTCGGAAAGATCACCGGCGTTCCGGTAGTCCTCAATACGTCCTTCAATATTCGATCGGAGCCCATCGTCAACACGGTGGAGGATGCTCTCAAGTGTTTGTTCACCACCGGGCTGGATGCTCTCGTGGTGGGCGATATTCTGGTGATCAAGGATCCCGCGAAGGTGGAACCACACCTCTGATCAACCCCTCTTGCGCCGCCTGTTCCAGATCCCGGATCATCTGGACGGAAGGGGCAGTCACTGCCGCGATGCGAGCGTGTTTCAGGGCCTCTTCGTAGTCGCCTCTGTCGAGGAGGAGCCTGGTCAGGGTGATCCGGGCGTTGAGGCTTTGTGGGTGGTCCCGGAGGGTGGCGCGGCTCAGGGACTCATCGGTTTTCCAGTCGGTGTTTCTCACCACGGTCATGGTGCCCATGGCGACAAGGTAAAGCGCCGCCACGACGGTGAAGGCAGTGCGGAGTGCGCGAAACGGGATGGCGAAGACTCGCTCGACGGCCATGCCGAACAGCAGACAAATGGTGATCGATCCAAGGTAGACAAAGCGCTCCCCCGCCGGAATGAGAAAGGGCACCAGATGCATCACCGGCAGCAGTGTGACCGGCAGTAGCCACAGAATAAAGCACGCGAGCGCGGTCCGGCTGCGTCCGGTGGTTTGACTTGTGTTCTCCTTTACAAGTTTAACGGTCATCCAGACGGCAACGCCCAGATAGGTGACAACGGCGATAACTCCGAAGACCGCGAACGCGGAGAGATCGGTGATCGGGGGGATAATGCTCCATTCGTAGAAGGGGCACAGTGGGAGCGGCCAGGCGAGGAGCTTGATGTACAGGCCGTACACACCGGACATGGTGAGCGTCTTGGCGAGTAGAGGGACACCCTCGAAGAAGTCCATCCCGTCGCCGGGCAAGATGAGAAATCTCAATATCAGGTAGGCGACGGCGACCGCTGCCAGGGCCAGGTAGTATGGAGAGATCAGGATCCTCGCTGTTTTCCTGCGAAGCGTTAGATCGTGAAGCAGGAGCACCGCCGGGAGTGTGATGGCAATTTCCTTGGTCAACACAGCGAGGGCATAGATGATAACCACTCCGAACCGGCCCGCAGATCTGTGGCGTGTGGATCCGGGAGGGACGGTATGCAGCAGGAGGCCCAGGAGGAAGAGGCATGCGGCCAGCAGGGTGGTCTGATAGGAGATCGCGTTGACCGCCTCCGTGTGCACGGCGTGGACGGCAAAGAGGAGCCCCGCCGCCGCAGATCCTGTTTCGGCGAGCCAGCGTCGGGCGATGAGAAAGACAAGGGCGCAGGCCAGGCAGTGGAGGAATAAACTCACCGCGTGGAATGCGGCCGGTCTCGTTCCAAACAAGGATCGTTCGAGCCTGTAGAACGCGAGCGTCGCCGGGCGATAGTACGCGGCGTTGATCCGGCGTTCGAACTCGCTTTCCGAGGTGCCGCCCCACGGTTTTGCAAACAGCTCGGACCACGGAGCATCGCCTTCCACCAGTGGGTTGTCGAGCACCAGGTAGCGGTCATCGGCCAGGAATCCGTTGGCGAGAGTGTTGAGGTGAATTGCAGCCGCGGTTACGACAACGATCGCGAGCGCGACGGTAGCTACTTTACCCATGCCCATCTGGGTCCCACGTCCCTGCACTCGGGACGGTCGCTCGCGGGGCAGTAGATGCGCACGTGAAAGTGATCCCAGTGCGCCTTCTTGCCCGGCTGGTGAATGATCTGTTCGGCCATGCGAAGTACGCTCTTCTTTGCTCCGTGTGTCTCCCCGTACTTGATCAGCAGTTTTTTGAGGTGATCCGCCACGAAGATCCACTGGACCGTTGCCTTTCGGGATTTGATTATAGCTTCCACGAGGGCCCAGTTCCGTCTGGTATCGAATCTGTACTCCATTGGCGGATCCACCGAGAAGCCGTTGGCGTCAAAGGGAACAAAGGTGTCGGCGGCCGCCTGTGCCCCCCGCCTGTCCACCATGAAAAAAGCGAAATCGACGTCTCTGCCGTTCTGGTGCGAGCCGTGATGATCGATCTTGCCGCCCTTGCGCACGGACAGATCAGCCACCCGGAGTATGCTGCCCTTGTGTTTTCGACTCACCTTGTAGGCTGCGTCCTTTATCAACATGACGAGCTCCAGAACCCCGAAACGGGCCTTGCGCTCGCGGGCGGACTTTATCAGCACATAGCCTGCGCCCTTCCTGGGGAGCACCTCACCGCGCTGCAGGCTTCCGTTCATCGGCACGCCAACGGAGATGGAATCCAGGGCGTTGGATCCGGCCGGCGGGTCCGCCGAAGATGATGAAGCGACGAGCAGAAAAGCGACGACCACGAATAATATTCCGCAGATAGGGCATTTTCTACTCGACGAAAGTGGATTTCTCATGTTTATAAGCGTACCAACTATGGTCGCGACGTCCCAATTTTGGGTTAAACTATGTTTGGGAGGGTCGGAGAGGAGATAAAAGGTTACTGATATGTCGGCGCTTCACACGGAAAAGAAACAGGAGATAATCTCCAGGTTCAAGCAGCACGATGGCGACACCGGTTCACCGGAGGTCCAGATCGCGCTGGTGTCCGAACGGATCACTTATCTGACGGACCATTTCAAGACACACAAGAAGGACCACCATTCGCGTCGTGGACTTCTAAAACTGGTAAGCAAGAGGCGGCACATGCTCGACTACCTCAAAGACAAGGACGTCGAGCGCTATCGCACCATCATACGGGAGCTCGGAATCCGTAAGTAGGCGCGGCCGCTTGAACAACTCAATCCATGTGTCATGATTTCGTCGGTGTTGTAGTCTTGTTCTGTGTACGCGTTCCTTGAACGAAGATTGAGCGAACGCAGACAGAGACCAGGGCTCACAGCGAGAGCGAATCCACGATACATGGCGTAAGCCGGCGAAAGAACCGGCGGAAAGGCATTCAAGCCATGATCATCAAAGAGAGCGTTAATATCGGTGGCCGAGAGATCACCATCGAAACCGGTCGCATCGCCAAGCAGGCGAACGGGGCCGTGCTCATAACCCAGGGCGAGACGGTCGCCCTCGTTACCGCAGTGGCCTCCAGGAAAGCGCGCGAGGGTCAGTCCTTCTTTCCGTTGACCTGCGACTTCACCGAGAGGCAGTACGCGGGCGGCAAGATCCCCGGAGGGTTCTTCAAGCGCGAAGGGCGTCCCAGAGAGGACGAGGTCCTGATCTGCAGGATCATGGATCGTCCCCTGAGGCCCATGTTCCCTGACGGGTTCATGAACGAGACTCAGCTCATCGCGACGCTGTTGAGTTCGGACCGACAGAACAAGCCCGACATGCTGGCCCTGACCGGCGCGTCGACGGCGCTCCACATCTCGGACATCCCGTTCTTCGGGCCGCTGGCCGGCATTCGCGTGGGTCGTATCGACGGGCAGTTCGTCCCGTATCCCACGATGGATGAGTTGAAGGAAAGTGACATGGACATCGT
>JAUVAN010000462.1 GCA_030591725.1 Deltaproteobacteria bacterium | reverse complement strand
TGATTCCTCGTGATACGAACTAAGGTTTTGGTTGAACATACCGAAAAGAGTATAGTACAATAAAGATATGTGGGAGATCTATGAGCATCGCCGTGTCTCGAAGGTTGTGCCCTATCTGCCGGTGCAGGTGCTCAAACGGTACGAGAAGTGGAAGGATATCGTGCGGGTTTCAGGCCCTTCAGGCTTGAGGGCGATCAAGGGCTTCCGCGATGAGGCCCTGCGTGGCGAATGGAAAGGCCACAGGTCTTCCCGGCTGAATCAGCAATACCGTGTGATCTACCAGGTTGAGGCCCAAGAAGTGCTCGTCTACGTCATGGATGTATCGGCCCATGACTATCGGAGGAAATAGGCATGGTACGTCGAGGATTTCGCAAGGCGCAAAAGACGATCGAGGTTTCGGTGGGTGAGTCGGTTCGCATCGTTCGTGAACTGCAGGAGCTTAGCCAGAACGAATTGGCAGCGTTGTCGGGTATCCCCCAGTCGACCATCTCGGCGATCGAAAACGACCGTGTGAACCTCGGTGTGGAGCGTGCCAAGGCCCTCGCCCGGGCGTTGAAATGTCATCCTGCGGTTCTGGTGTTCCCGGGTTGGGACGTCGGCAGCGAGTTTGCAGCCTGACCATCGCTTGGGCACTCCTACGCCCGTACTTCACACCATTTATATATCGGACACTCGTCGCACCGCGGCACCCGGGCCCGGCACGTCTTGCGGCCGTGGTCGATGAGGAGGTGGCCGAAGTCGCGCCACTCGGTTTGGGGGAGGCACTCGTTGAGCTGGCGCTCGACCTTCACCGGGTCCTTCTGGTCGGTGAGGCCGAGCTTGGAGGAGAGGCGGCCCACGTGGGTGTCGACGACGACGCCGTCGGGGGTGTTCCATATCTCGCCCAGGACGACGTTGGCGGTCTTGCGCCCGGCGCCGGGGACCTTGATGAGTTCGCGCATGGTCGACGGGACATCGCCATCGTGGTTCTCCAGGATGGTGCGGGCGGCGCCCTGGATGCTCTTGGACTTGTTGCGGTAGAACCCCGTGGAGCGGACGGCGTCCTCGATCTCCTCGATGGGCGCGTCGGCAAAGTCCTGCACGGTGGGGAAGGTCTCGAAGAGGCCGGGGGTGACGAGGTTCACCCGGGAGTCCGTGCACTGGGCCGAGAGGATGGTCGCCACCAGGAGTTGCCAGGCGTCGCCGTGCTCGAGGCTGCAGCCCGTGTCGGGGAACTCATGGCGGAGAACCTCCATGACGGCCAGGGCGCGCTTCTTCCGGGTGGGCAGGGTCTTGAGGGAGCGGACGGTCGCCATGAGTCGGATCCTTCCTTGGCCGCCGGAATGCGCGGAGGCCGCGGCGCGCGCGAGGTTGCTGGGGAAACGGGGGTGGCTCGCTTGACAACCCCCAGGGACGGTGCTAGTTTGGCCGTCCCGCGAGGGCCCTTTGGCATCACAAGATAGCCGGGACGGGTCCGGACGGCCACATCGGGATTCTGGTGCGCCGCTAGCTCAATTGGCAGAGCAACTGACTCTTAATCAGTAGGTTCGGGGTTCGATTCCCTGGCGGCGTACCATTTAGATACAATAAAGAGAGCGAGTTGGGTAATTCCCGACCCGCTCTTTTTTTGTGTTTCTCCAATTGGGTAAAACGTTAGGTAAAAAGATTCCCGTAATGGGTTGTTCTCTTCTCTTTCTCCCGACTGGAAACAATCGAGATCCAGTCCGCCTGTCGAAATGGCGCTCGCTAGCCGTACCTGACAGATCTTTGGCGGGAAGCGGCATGGTGCGGACGACCCATTGTTTTCGCAAGGGATTGCGTCGTGGCGCCCGGAGAACCAAAGGTTGTAGCGTCCAACAAGACATGTCTCCCCTCTGCCAGTTAAATTAGGTGACAGATTCGCTCTCCGGGTCCGGACACGGACCACGAAACAGGAGGGAACAATCATGTCATTCTGGAAACCCGCCAAGGCGCAGAAAACGGAACCTCGGCCCCTTGATACAGGTCAGGCGGTTCCGGTTCGGAAGAAGATCCACCGCAGTCCGCCGATCGCGTTTGAGGCCAAGATCCTGGCCATCGAAGCGGTCAACTCGGGAGCAGATCGGCAGGATATCTCCGAGATCCTGGGGAAGCTCACTCCACCATCACGAAGTGGATGAAAGTGCACCGCGAGGAGGGACTTGTCGGCCTATGCCGCAAACCTTCGAGCATCGCATTTGGGGGTAGTTTTTGTTGGTGCCACGTTTGGGATGGCCTGAAGTGCAGTATCTGCGGGGGCTGCTTGATCTACCGTATAGTAGAATAGTACAGGATCCAGCGATTTTGAGTCATTCAAGACGCAGGGTCGAAAGCCGGATTGGTCCGCTTGGCAGTGATGGTAG
>JAUVAN010000335.1 GCA_030591725.1 Deltaproteobacteria bacterium | reverse complement strand
GTGCGAAGTGCTCATGGCGGACCTCAATATCGACCTCGTCAAGAAGGCGTTGGGCGGAATCGAGAAGAGGCTGGGCAAGGCCGTCGCAAAGGGCAGGATGGAGCAGGCCGATGTGGACAAGATCATGGCCAATCTCCATCCGGTTGAGGGAATAGCGGAATTCAAGGATGTGGACATCGCCATCGAGGCGGCCACCGAGAACATCGACCTCAAGCTCAAGCTGTTCAAGGGGCTGGACAAGGCGATCAAGCCCGAGGCGATCCTCGCGAGCAACACGTCATCCATCTCCATTACGTTGATGGCCGCTGCCACTTCACGTCCCGACAAGGTGGTGGGCATGCACTTCATGAACCCGGTGCCCGTGATGAAGCTGGTAGAGATGATCCCCGGACTGCAGACCGACAACGCGGTATTCCAGGATGTGATCAAGCTGGCTCAGAGCTGGGGCAAGACGACCACCGTGTCAAAGGACTTCCCCGGATTCATCGTCAACCGGTTGCTCATCCCCTACCTCAACGAGGCTTGCTTCGCGCATACGGAAGGGCTGGGCACGATCGAGGACATCGACACGTCCATCAAGCTCGGACTCAACAACCCCATGGGTCCGTTCGCGCTTGCCGACCTCATCGGTCTGGATACAGTTCTCGCCATCGCCAACGTGCTCCACGACGGGCTCGGCGATCCCAAGTACCGTCCCTCCCCCATGCTCATCAAGTATGTGGAGGCGGGCTGGCTCGGCCGCAAGACCGGCCGGGGATTCCTCCAATCCGAACATTTCTCGTGGTCCTCGCGTGTCAGGACACGTATTGTCGAGCAACAACACAGCGCCATGAAAGGGGACTGTCATGGGATTATTCGGACTCTTTGGGGGCAAGAAAAAGGAAGCGGGCGCCGATCAGGTTGCCGAACCGGCGGCCGAGAAGGGCGCCGCGTCGCCGTGGCCCAAACGGTTCGGGGGATTCCGTGGTTGGGATGACGACAAGAAGAAGGCCGTCGGCAAGGAGTTCCTGGCCGACATCGGAACCAAACTGGAGAAACCCTCGGTCAAGGAGATGCTCGACGAGGACGACCTGGAGCTGCGCGCGCGATTCGAGGACGTTCCGGTGCGGGTCAAGTACGAGCTGGATATGGGCTGGGTGAGCCTGGAGATGAAGTGCGCCAGCCCGATCGAAGATCTGGAGCTAGAGTGGGATCTCGAGAAGATCCCGGTGCATTCGGACGACGACGACGATTGGGGTGACGATGACGAGATCAGGGCCTTCGTCGGCAAGGGTGTGTTCGTCGAGGGTGGCAAGGACAGCGTCAACAACAGCCTCGCCGCGCTGGCGTCTCTGCCGGCCGAGGTCGGGGACCGGATCGTCAAGACGATGGAGCAGCTGCGGTTGACCCGGTTTTACCTGTTCAGCGAGTCGATCAGTGTGGGCTTCGATGACAACTCCTACGAGATGGCCGATCCGGTAGCAATGGTATCCGAGGCCATTGCCATGATGGTCAATGTGGCAAAGACAGTCGGGACAGTGACGCCCCCCGCGCCCGGGCAGGCGGCCTCCGGCGGTGGTGTAACCGCAGTGCCTGTGAATCTCGTCGGCTGCACCTACTGCTCCACCAAGTTCAACCTCGGAGCCAACGCCCGTTGTCCCAACTGCGGTGGAGCCTTCGAGGGGTAGGGCGTTCCCGCCCCGGTCGCCGTCAGCAATCAGTAAGGTCGTCGTCGCATGTGTCGGGCAGGTTGCCCTCAATACAGACACCGCCGCATGAGGTGAGCGCGTCGTAGAAATCGGTAGCCTGGCAGTTGTTCATGGATCCGTTGACGGTGATCCATAGCTGGTTGGCGATTTCGGTGATGCCGTTCAGCCCGCTCATGTCGGTGAGGAAGTCGTTGTTTCTCACGGCCAGGTTACCAGTGATGGTTGAGGTGACCGCTTCGAGTCCGTCCAGGTTCTCGAGCACATCATTGTCGATAATGTAGAGGTTGAAACCGACGGTCTCCAGGCAGCCCAGCATGTCGATGTCCGCACAATCGGAACAGGAGATCTCCAGGGTTCCCGTGATCTCCTCGAAGCCGGCTATTTCCGCCAGGTCTTCCGCCGTGGCAATTTCGAAGTCGCCGTCGTAGGTCTCGCCTGTGCAAACCAGATCCGTGTCCGAGTCGGTGTCCGAATCGGTGTCTGTGTCGGTGTCTGTGTCGGTGGAGGCGTCGTCGCCGCCGTCGGTGCCCGCGTCGTTGGTGTCGGGGTCGCTCGTGGAGCATCCGGCGATCGCCACCGGGAGCCAGAGGGACGCGAGTACACACAGTATAAATCTCATGGTCGACTCCTTGTGTTGTTTTGTGAAGAATAGAACAGCATTGGAATATCGGCAAACACTAGTAAACTGTGTGGATGAATCAGGTCGGCAGCCTCGCCCCGGTGAAAAGGATTTCGGAGAAGGTCTCGGTGCAGACCCCCGAGCAGATCCAGTTCGAGTTCGAGCTGGCGGGGGTGAGCGCGCGGATGATGGCCTACTTGCTGGATCTCCTGATAAGGGCGGGGATCATTTCCGTGGTGAGCACGATCCTGGTGTTGACCACATCATGGGCTTCGGAGGGCCTGTCCGCGGGGTTGGTCCTGATCCTCGCGTTCGTGGTGGAGTGGGGATACAATACCCTACTTGAGTGGCGCTTCAACGGCGTGACGCCCGGCAAGAAGGCTCTGGGAATCAGGGTGGTGCGCACAGACGGCGTGTCCATCGATTTCGTGCGCAGCGCCATGCGTAACTTCCTGCGGGCCGCCGATATCTTTCCATTCTTCTACGCGGCAGGTGTCCTGACCATGTTCTTCACGGGGACACAGCGGCGCCTGGGAGATCTTGCTGCCGACACGATGGTGATCAGGGAGAAGCGCTCACCCCTTCGAGAACTGCCGCCCCTGCCTTCCAATCTCGTGGAGATCCCGACCGGAGCGCTGATGCAGCTTGGGATAAGGGACAGAGACCTGACGATCATAGACGAGTTCTTCAGGCGCAGGCACCTGTTCTCCGAGGATCGGGCTGACGAGATCGCTGCGGTCCTCGGGGATCCGGTCGCGAAGAAGCTCAAGATTGAAGGTGAGGATCCGGAGCTTGTGCTCGCCGGAATGCTCGTGGCGGGTAACGAGGTGCGGTCGTCCTGGTACGGGCGCTCCACGGCCACCTCCATTCCAGGGACTGCGGGGGGTGCGCGTTGATCAAACAGGACTTCATGGAGCAGCGTCGCGCGCGATGGGAACGGCTCGAGCACGTGTTGCGGCGGCTGGAGACCGGTCGTTCCGGCAAGATCGATCAACACGAGCTGGACGAGTTTGTTCATCTCTACAGGATGGCGTGCTCCGATCTGGCACGGGCCCGATCCCAGGATCTTGGCGACGACGTGGAGTCCTATCTCAACGCCATCGTGGCCCGCGGACACAAGCAGTTCAGGCCGCGAACCTCACCGGACCGGCGTCACTTCTTCGAATTTTTCACTCGTGATTTCCCCCGCGCGGTTCGGGCGCAGAAATGGTACGTGCTCGCCGCGACGCTGCTTTTCGTTGTGCCGATTGTCATCACCGCGTGGGCGGTCGTCAACGACCCGGATATTGCCTATAGCCTGAGCGACCCCGCACAGCTGGAAATGCTTACCGACGCGTACGCCGAGGGACATCAGGGCGGACGATCCGAGGGTGAGGACTCCCTCATGACCGGGTTCTACGTGCACAACAACGTGGGCATAGCATTCCGCTGCTTCGCGACCGGTGTCTTCTTCGGCCTCGGATCCATTTTCTTTCTGGTGCTAAACGGGGTGATGGGCGGCGCAGTGGGGGCCTACATTTGCGTTGCCGGCTATTCGGAGAGTTTTCTTTCTTTCGTTATCGGCCACGGAGCCTTCGAACTCACGGCGATCGTCCTGTCCGGCGCCACCGGGATAAAGCTGGGAATGATCCTCGTAAATCCGGGGCCGTACAGTCGGATAGACGCCCTGAAGTTGAAGTCCAGGCAGATGATCAACGTGGTTCTCGGCGCGGCTGCAATGCTCCTGGTGGCGGCCTTGCTCGAGGGTTTCTGGTCGCCGTCCGGGGCGGCGCCGATGATCAAATTCATCGTGGGCGGGGTTCTCTGGGTGCTGGTCATTTCGTACCTCATGCTCGCCGGGCGCGTTGGTGAAAGTCGATGAAAGTAAAGAGCGCAACCATCGAGATCCGTCCGCGGAAGGTCACCGAGATCATAGACCTGGCCATGCTCTTCTACCGGACGCATCTCCCCGTGATTTTCCCGGTGCTGGTCGTCCTCGGCGGCCCTCTCATCGCGGCGGCGGTGGGTCTTCACTACCTCACCGGCGAGGCATGGATCTCCATCTGTTTCTTCTGGCTGACGCTGTCCATTCCCACGGGCGCCGTGGTCCTCACAGCCAGCAAGCTGGTCTTCGGAAACAGGTTGACGGCACAGGAAGCCATATCTCTTTATCGCGGTGAGTGGTTCAAACTCTTCATATGGCGGATCGGGCAGAAGATACTCGTTGTCACGCTGATGCCCATCATCGTCGGGTATTTGCTGC
>JAUVAN010000272.1 GCA_030591725.1 Deltaproteobacteria bacterium | reverse complement strand
CCGTGGAGCAGGATACGCACTTCGACACGATCCACGTGGCCATGGAGGCGACGGCCAGGGATGTGGAGGTGTCGGCGGATCTCTCATACGAGGAGGCGACGAAGCTCGCGGCGAAGGCGCGCGCAGAGACCTACACGGAGATCTGGTCGTTCCTCCGCAGGCCCGGTGCGAAGACCCTGACAGGTGAGGGAGCGGTGGACGGATACTGTCCCAGTTGCGGGGCTCCCATCCAGATGGGGCAGGCCACCCGGTGCGAGCACTGCGAGGTGCTCATCAACTCCGGCGATTACGACTGGGTGCTCGCCGAGATAACGCAGCCCATCGAGTGGCGTCCGTCGTCGACAGGGAGCGTGCGGGGGATCGAGGAGCTGTCGTCCGAGGATCCCGGGTTCAACAGACAGGCTGCCGAGGATCGAGGCTCCTACGTTTTCTGGCGCTGGGTAGAGGCTCTAGTGACCGCCGACGCGGGACCGCTCGCAAAGTGCGCCTCCCCGGATATGAAAGCTCGCATCGCCGATCAGGTAAAGGGCGGGCCGGCGGCGTTGTTCAAGACGGCCGTGGGATCGGTGGACCTGGTCGCCTGCGAGGTGGGAGCACAGGGAGGCAGAGATCACTACTACGCAAAGATCCTCTGGAGCAGCGCGCGATCCGGCAAGGCCGCGCCCACACCATCCGGGAATGTGCTTATGCTGGGTCGCAAGGCGGGAGCAACCGATTCCGGTGGGCTGTCATACGCCCGTTGTCCGGAGTGCCAGGGGCCGCTGGGCGAAAACGACGCTCCCGCGTGCGAATACTGCGGCGCGGATCTCAGCGCCGGTAACGCCGACTGGGTTCTGGAAGCAGTACTCAGGCCCGAGGAGATGCACGTGACTTCCGCCGGGCAACAGGCTGTTGCGGGAGGGGAGGGTGTTGGCGAGATCCCGGTGTGGGCCACTCCCGACATGGGAAACCCCCGCGAGCGAACGTTGTTGCTCATGCGAATGGCGGCGGTGGTCATGGCGGACGGTGTGGTCACAAAGCAGGAGCACAAGCTGCTCAAGTCCGCGTCAAAGCGTTGGGGGGTGCCGCTCGACTCGATCAAGCCGATCCTCGAGGGCCAGGTTGATCCTGGAACCCTCAGCACAATGAGACCGTCCAATCCCGAAGGATTCCTGTCCGGGCTCGTCTCTGCGGCCCTGATTGACGGCCGTATCGATTCCAAAGAAGAGAAGCTGCTCCTCGACGTTGCTCGCAACCTGGGCATATCGGAAGCGGATTCCC
This sequence comes from Deltaproteobacteria bacterium, assembly GCA_030591725.1. GTDB lineage: Bacteria > Myxococcota_A > Polyangia > JAAYKL01 > JAAYKL01 > JAUVAN01. The sequence goes on along the minus strand of JAUVAN010000272.1, from coordinate 4,719 downwards.
GCAACATGATGAACAGCATGGCCAAGATGGTTTCACGATAGGTTTGCCACTTTCTTGGTAAGCCGACACCTCTCTGTAATATTGAATTGTCAATGGAGGGGATATGAACGCCTGCCGTCGCCGCGTGTTGCTCGCGGCAGTTCTGGTTGTCGGATTCTTCTGCGTCGCCGCAAGGGGACAGCTGTCCGATGCCGGATCAACAAAAGACAAACCCTCTTTCGAGGACAGGCTCGAGGTTCTTTACGAGGCCGTTCGAGGCGGTCGGAACGACGAAGTCACGTTCGGCAGCCTGGCGACGCTGAACGCCTACATTCACGATCTTCGCCTGGTCAAGAACAAGGACGAGCGGTACGAGAATCGGATGGCAGCGAGGATCTCCGATATCCTGGACGCCGGCGAGGACAAGAGGGATCTGCTGGCGAAGGAGAGGGGTTTCCTGTGGCGCGGGTATAGCTCCAGGTATTCGCAGCGCCCTCAGATGTACTCCATATACGTGCCCGACGACTACGATCCCGAAGTGCCCATACCGCTGATCGTCACGTTGCACGGCGGGTCGTCGAACCACAACGTCTGGCTGGCGATAAACCTGGGAAACAAGATCTCCGTAGCCGATTACTGGGGCAGTTTCAGGAGCGAGTATCGGGCGAAGCGGCACCCCAACGCCATCGTCGCCGCCCCCGACGGCCTGGGGCAGATTCGCTGGAGATGGTCCGGCGAACAGGATGTTCTGGATGTGATCGACGACGTGAGCGCCAACTACAATATCAACGCCGACAAGGTGTTTCTGACCGGGCTCTCCAACGGGGGCATAGGAGCATACACCATCGGGTTGAAGCACTCGAGTCGATTTGCGGCGGTGTTGCCCGTGGCGGGGGTGACCGACTGGCTTAACCACCACGAGGCCGACGGACGTTGGAGATCCTGCGAAAGAAACGTGTTGAGGAACGAGTCGGCCATCACATATGCGGCCAACGCGGCCAACACCCACCTTCGCTTTTATCACGGACTCAATGATCCCGGGTTCGACGTGGAGCAGGCGCGCAGCCTTGCAGAAAAGCTGGAGCGCCTTGCGATACCGTTCAAGTATCACGAGTTCAAATATGGAGGACACGACCTGGGCTACGTGCTGTGGCGAAAGCTCCTGATCATGCGCTATGTGAGGAAATACTCGCGCCAGGTTGCGTCCCCGTCCATAAAGCTGGTCACCGCCTCGGGCCACGCCAATCGGCAGGGGTGGCTGGCGCTGAACAACAGGCTCGATCACACCCGCCCCGGATATCTGGACGCCGATGTGATCGACGACGGTCTGATCCGTGTGCGCACGAACAACGTCCAGCGCTTCTCAATCCTTACGACCGAGGCTCCGATAGCTTCCCCATTTTCGGTTCAGGTAGACGGACAGACGGTCTACAGCGGGCCGGTGCCGCAGGACAACCGGCTGACTCTCCGCGCGTCCCTTGCGCCGGTGGAAGGCATGGACGGTGAGAAGGTGGTCGCGCAGCCGATGTGGGAGCAATGGGACGGATCGCTGGCCCCCGCCGGCACGACGAAGACCGACACGCTCAGCGGTCCCATCGGGGACGCCAACTACGAGAAGCAGATTCATGTCTACGGCACCCTGGTCGAGGATGACGTGGTCGCACTCAAGAAGGCGGCGTACCTGGGCGCCCGAGGGTGGATGATGGCTCGTGACTACACGGAGATCCGGCACCAGGTGATCCCGGATTCCAGGCTTACCTGGGAGATGATGCGGGATAATGCCATTGTCCTTTATGGAAACGGCTCGAACAACTCCGTGCTCCAGGAGATCGGCGACAGGTTGCCGATCGTCGTCGGCCCAAAGCACCTGGAGTTGAGAGGCAGGAAGATAAGCGGATGGGGAGTGGGGGCGCGGTTCATCTGTCCCAACCCGCTGATGCCGGGCAGGTACCTGGTGGTGGCCACCGGGACCTCGGCAGAGGCCGTGGAATCGGGTGGGAGGCTGCCGATCTACCTGGCCGACTACATGGTCTATAATCACCAGACCGTTCGCCGGAAAGCGTTCATGATCCTCGGAGGTCGCAAGGAGATCGAGACAGGCTATTTCACCGAGGACTGGAAGCTGCCTGACAAGCGCCCCGATCGCTGACCGTCCTGCATTGGTCGATTGATGAAATAGTAATTGTGGTATGCTTTTCGGTCTGACACCATATATTGTGCGACCATCGGAAATCACCAGATCATGCCCGGCTACAGGGCAGTGGGAGGAAAGAGATGCCTGATTTGGGATGGAATGATTTCGACACTCTTGAAAGTTACATTGCCAACGAGCAAAGGAAATACCCGGAGAGTCGAGGTATCTTTGCCGACGTGGTACGCCGTATCGGCATTGCGTCCAAGGTCGTCGCCGTAAAAGTTCAGAAAGCGGGCCTGCTGGATGTGCTTGGCTCCCACGGTGCGCATAACGTTCAGGGCGAAGAGCAACAGAAACTGGACGTGATCGCCAACGAGATCATGAAAGCGACATTTGAATGGATGCCGCTCGTCGCCGGTATCGCCACGGAGGAGGAGGAGGACTACACCGTTTATCCGCCGAAGCCCGAGAACGAGGGCGATCGCTACATCATACTCTTCGATCCGCTGGACGGGTCGTCAAACATCGACGCCAATGTTTCGGTGGGCACGATCTTCTCGATACACCGCGTTGAGGGAGGGGGGTACAGGACCAAACTCAGCGATTTTCTGCAGCCGGGAAAGAGTCAGGTGGCCGCCGGCTATGTGATCTACGGTTCGAGTACCATGTTTGTATTCAGCACCGGTTTTGGGGTGCACGGCTTTACCCTGGATCCCGAGATCGGTGAGTATGTTCTTTCACATGAAAATATCCGTGTTCCGGACCAGTGCACCTGCTTTTCCGCCAACGAGGCCAACTACAAAAAATGGGACGAGCCCACGCAGCGGTTCGCCGACCATCTCCGATACGGAGACGATGAGATCTATGAGATAACGACATCCCGCTACATCGGCTCGTTGGTGGCGGACTTCCACAGGAACCTGCTCCACGGCGGCGTCTTTATGTATCCGGCAGACGCGCAGACCGGCAAGGGCAAGCTGAGGCTCCTGTACGAGTGTGCGCCCATGGCCATGTTGATGGAGCAGGCGGGAGGCATGGCCACCACGGGGCGCGAGCGAATCATGGATATCGTTCCTACCGAGCTGCATCAGAGGGTTCCTGTGGCCTTCGGCGCCGTGCGGGAGATGGAAATGTACGAGGGTATGGTCGCGGAGGCAGACGAGCAATAATCAGATTTACGACGCGAACCTCGGCGTTTTTTTTAAAAAATATGATTACTTTCGTGTTGTAAAAATGTGGTAAAGTCCCCTTTCCAAAAAAGCAAATGATGGTCGGTCTGGTGCACGATCATCAACATGGAGGTTTTCATGCAGCAAACCATCGAGTACGGCCCCGCGTATGCCATGGCCACAATCGATCTCCTCGCCGGAGAAGAGGTAACGGTCGAGGCCGGTTCCATGGTGGGGATGAGCGACGGCCTGCAGATCAAGACGCACATCGGGGGAAACAGGAGCGGGTTCTTCGGCGCGATCCTGAACTTTCTCGGTGCTCTCGTGAAGAAATTCCTGGGTGGCGAGACATTGTTCGTCAACACGTACAGCCCGCCGGAGGGGCAACCCGGGCGTTTGCTTATCGCCCCCGCCCTGTCAGGCGATATTGTCCACTACCCCCTCGATGGGAGCAAGGGGTTGATGGTGCAGGCGTCGAGCTACCTGGCGTCATCCGGTGACATCACCGTGAAAACCAAATTCGGAGGACTGAAGAGCCTGTTCTCCGGCGAGGGGGCCTTCTGGCTCATCATCACCGGCACGGGCGAGTTGTGGGTCAACTGTTACGGTGCGATCCACGAGATCGACGTGAACGGCAAATACATTGTCGATACGGGCCACATCGTGGCGTTCGACGATTCCATTGATTACAAGATCAAGGGTTCTGGAAACCTGAAATCGACGCTGCTGTCCGGAGAGGGGCTCACCTGTCATTTCGAAGGGCACGGTAAACTGTTCATTCAATCGCGTAATCTCGGAGGAATGCTCCACTGGATCACGCCCAAGCTGAGGGGATAGGGAGGCGAACCATGCATTTTGAAACGGTTTTTAATCCCGCGTACACCCTGACGATTGCGCGGCTGGAACAGGGCGACAAGGTGATGGCCGAGGCCGGCGCCATGGTGACTCAGGACGCCCACATACGGATGGAAACATCCGCCTCGGGAGGCAAGGGAGTCGGTGGATTTCTCAAGGGCCTTGGGCGAAAGATGTTCCTTGGAGAGTCGTTCTTTCGGAACACCTTTCACGCGGACAACGCGCCCGGTGAGGTCACGTTCGCGCCCAGCCTGCCCGGCGATACCATGATTTACGAGATGCAGGGTCAGGATCTGATCGTGCAGCAAACCTCATACCTGGCCTCGGCCACCACGGTGGAGATAGAGACCAAGTGGGGCGGTTTCAAGAGCTTCTTCGGCGAGGGGAGGATGTTCTGGATAAAGGCGTTCGGAAACGGCCCGCTCGCTCTCAACGCTTTTGGGGCCATCAAGGAAATCCAGGTGGACGGCTCTTTCATTATCGACACGGGTCACATCGTGGCGTTCGAGCCGACACTGGATTTCAGCATCAAACGCGTCGGCTCGTGGTTCTCGACTTTCTTTTCGTCCGAGGGCCTGGTCT
>JAUVAN010000206.1 GCA_030591725.1 Deltaproteobacteria bacterium | reverse complement strand
CCCACCCTCGAGGCGCTGCAGGCGGCCCACGATGCGGGCGTCGTTCACCGGGATCTCAAGCCGGACAATATCTTCATCGTGCGCACAAAGAAGGGCCCACCCGAGATCAAGTTGATCGACTTCGGCATCTCCAAGTTCACCACCGCCGACAAGGAGACCAGGTTGACGGCGGACGGCTCCCTGCTCGGGACGCCCTCGTACATGTCCCCGGAGCAATCCCGGGGTCTGCGGGATATCGACGGACGCGCGGACGTGTACGCCATGGGCGTCATCATGTACGAGATGCTGTCGGGTGAACTCCCCTTCGATGGCGACAACTACAACGCGATCCTCATCGCCTCGCTGACCGAGCCCCCCAAACCGCCCACCACTGCGTACGCGGGGTTCCCGTTCGTGGCCGAGTCCATCGTGATGAAGGCGCTGGACAAGAAAAGGACCAGGAGGTTCAAGAGCGCGAGTGAGATGCTTGGCGCGCTGCGAGAGCTGGAGGACTTCGAGGGAAGGGCGCGGGCCCTGTGGACGATCACTCGTGACTCGAAAAACCAGGGAATCGCAATCGGGGATCTCGGATACGACACGACAACCCTCGATATCGAGAGCCCGATCGCGGCCGAAGTGTTATCGGACGTGCTCAAGGAGACCCGCACACCGGAAGCCTGGACGGACGCGGGGGAGCCCGAAAAGAAAGCGCCGGAGAAGAGAAGCCGCCCCGGAGTGCTTCTCGCGATGTTCCTGGTGCTGGCGGTGATGGGAGTCGGAGTTCTGGGAGGACTATGGGCGACGGGCTTCTTCGAGACACCCGCACCGGCGAATCCTCCAGTCGTTGTCGAGGCGCCCCGGGCGGATCCCTCGACGGAGGCTGTGGAAACAAAAACAGAGGCGGGCGTGCTCATCGAGGTGGTCGGAGCGCCGAAGGGGGCGAAGATCTACTATCGCGACGTGATGATCCCCATGAACCCGTTCAGGGTCGATCGGCGCGAGACCATCGCCACCCTTCGTGTGGAGGCAAAGGGTTGCAAGCCCTTCGTTGTCGCCGTTCTTCCCACCGAGGATCGACTGGTGGAGGTCTCCATGAAGAAGACGCTTCGACCGGGTCCCGGCGTTCAAAAGGAAATCCCGGCGGGAGCAGGTTCTCTGACCAGGGTACAGGCGGATCGGGTATACAACGCCAAGAAGGGGCAGCTGGTAGGGTGTTACAACCGGTCGTTGAAAGACGGCGAGGCGCCCTCGGGCAGACCGGTGAACGCCAGGATGACAATCCGGATCAAGCGCAGCGGTACGGTGAAGGGAGTTTCGCTGAGCGGTATCTCCGCTTATCCGTTGCTTGACGATTGTATCCGGACCTGGGTAAAGACCTGGATCTTTCCGACCACCGGGGCGGGCGGAACGGAAGTTTTCAAGATTCATTTCACTCCTCGTTGAAGAGAGCAAAACATCATGTGCAAAGGTAATCTGGATCTGGTGGACCTCGATCAGAAGGCCACGGGATATCGGCGGTTCCTGAGTTGTTGGGTGTGGCGTGGGGATGACCTCACGTACGTTGTGGATCCCGGGCCGCGATCGACCATCGGGCATCTCATCGATGAGATGGCGGCGCTCGAAGTGAAGAAACTGGATTTTGTAATCCTCACTCATATCCATCTGGATCACGGCGGCGGCGCAGCGCAGGTGCTCGAAGCGTTTCCCGGGGCGAGGCTCTACTGCCATCCCAGGGGCGTCGCGCACATGGTCGATCCCGAGCGGTTGTGGGAGGGCTCGAAGAAGGTGCTTCGCGAGGCGGCCCACATGTACGGGAGGCCGGATCCGGTTTCGCGCGACGTCATCGCGACGAAGGAGGATCTCTCGGATCGCGGCATCGATGTCATCATGACCCCCGGGCATGCGGTGCATCACGTTTCATTTCTTCACGACTCCATTCTGTACGCCGGTGAGGCCATCGGCACCCATCAGGTAATTCCGAGCGGGGATCTGTACCTGCGCCCGGCCACTCCGCCCCGCTTTTTTCTGGACCAGGCACTCGAATCCTTCGAGAGACTTCTCGCCCTGAAGGAGGAGCCACAGGTGACCGCATTCGCCCACTACGGGCGGGCCGACGGCGCATTCAGGTATGTTCATGCAGCGAAGGAGCAGCTCGTGAGATGGGTGGATACTATTCGGGATCTGAAGGAGGAGTCCACCGATGACCTGGAGCCGCGCCTGTTCGAGAGATTGATGGAGATCGATCCCCTGTACGGGCAGGGGAATTTCGATCAGCTCGACGAGGATCTCCAGATCCGCGAGCGACACTTTCTGGGAAATACCCTGGATGGGATCATGGGATATCTGGGACAGCCGTAACGATTTGATTACAGCGGAATGTTGCCGTGCTTCTTGCGCGGCCGTTCGATCTTCTTGCCGGCGATGGTCTCGAGGGCGTTGATGAGGCGGGAGCGGGTCTCCGTCGGTTCGATCACCGCGTCGATGTAGCCCAGTTCCGCGGCCTTGTAGGGATTGGAGAAGTTGTTCACGTATTCCTCGACCAACTCGGCTCGCTTTGCTTCGGGATCGTCGGCCGCCGCGATCTCTTTTCGCCCGATGATGTTCATGGCCCCTGCCGCGCCCATCACGGCGATCTCGGCGTTGGGCCAGGCGAAGTTGACGTCGCATCCCAGATGCTTGGAGCACATGGCGTCGTAGGCGCCTCCGTAAGCCTTGCGGACGATCACCGTGATCATGGGGACGGTTGCTTCGGAGTACGCGAAGAGGAGCTTGGCGCCGTGTCTGATGATGCCGGCGTGTTCCTGGACCGTTCCCGGCAGGAAACCCGGCACGTCCACGAAGGTGATCATCGGGATGTTGAAGCAGTCGCAGAACCGCACGAACCGCGCGGCCTTGTCCGAGGCGTTGATATCCAGGCACCCGGCCGAGAACATGGGGTTGTTGCCCAGGATCCCCACCGACCGTCCGCCGACCCGGGCGAACCCGGTGATGAAGTTGCGCGCGAAACTCTTGAGCACCTCGAACCAGGCGCCGCCGTCGGAGATTATCTTCACGAGCGAGCGCATGTCGTAGACGCCCTTGGGATTTTCCGGGATGAGATCGAGGAGCTTGTCGGCTTGCGGATCCTGGTCCTGGTCGAATTCGATCTTGGGCGTGCGCTCCTCGCAGCTGCGAGGGAGGTAGCTCAACAGCTCCCTGATTCCTTCGAGGCAGCTTTCCTCCGACTTGTATTCGAAGTGGCACACACCGGATTTTGCTCCGTGAGTCTTTGCACCGCCGAGGTCCTCCGGGGAGATTTCCTCGCCCGTGGCTGCCTTGATGACGTTAGGGCCGGTGATGAACATGTAGCTCGTCTTGCGAACCATAAACGTGAAGTCCGTTATCGCCGGTGAGTAGACCGCGCCGCCCGCGCACGGCCCCATGATGGCCGATATCTGGGGTATGAAGCCCGACGCCATGGTGTTTCGAAAGAAAATATCGCCGTAGCCGCCCAGGGAGAGCACTCCCTCTTGAATACGCGCGCCGCCGGAGTCGTTGAGCCCGATGAGCGGACAGCGGGCGTTCATGGCCATGTCCATCACGTTGACAATCTTCTGAGCAAAGACCTCACCGAGGGCGCCGCCGAAATCCATAAAATCCTGCGAGAAGACAAAAACCTGGCGACCGACGATGGTGCCCCAGCCCGTGATCACTCCGTCACCGGGGATCTTCTTCTTTTCCATGCCGAAGTCGGTGCACCGGTGGGTCATGAGGGCGCCGGTTTCGTGAAAAGACCCGTCGTCCAGGAGTTTGAGAACGCGCTCCCGGGCCGTCATCTTGCCCTTTTCGTGTCGTTTCTCGATCTTGGCCGCCGGCGCGTGGTTTTCGGCGGCTTTCAGTCTGGACCTGAGATCTTCGATACTCGCTTGAAGGCGCTTGTTGGTCATATGGAATCTCCTGGAATCTCCGGAAAAGTGTCAGTGCTGTTCGCAGAGTTCTGTAAGAACGCCCGCGCTGGCCCTTGGGTGGATGAAGGCAATGCGCACGCCCCCCGCTCCGATGCGGGGCTTCTCGTCGATGAGCTTGATGCCCGCCTCTTTCGCCTCCTCGAGCGCCGCCTCCAGGTCCTCAACCTCGTAGGCCACGTGGTGAATCCTGGGCTTGCCGTCGTTCTTGTCGATGTATTTTTGAACCGGGCTGTCGGGGGCCGTGGGCTCCAGCAGCTCGATCCGGGACTCGCCGATGGTGAGGAACGCGACCTTCACCTTCTGATCCTCGACGACCTCCGTGCCGGTGAATTCGAGGTCGAGAAAGCCCTCGAAAAAACCGATGTAGTCCTCGATGCTGGGAACCGAAATGCCTATATGGCTGATCTTCTTTACTTTCATTTTTACTCTCCCGATTTTCGAGCACCAACCCTCCCATTGTTTGTGCGACTGTGTCAATGGAGTGCCATGACGGGCGAATGAATGTTATGGTCATCCCAAGAAATGGAGGTGTGAACGATGATCAATATCAAATATCTTCTGCCGGGCCTGGCGCTGGTGCTGATGGCATCGGGTTGCCAGAAGTACAAGGATCAGATTGCCGGTCAGCAGGATGAGATCTCCAAGCTGAACATCGACCTGTCGGAGCTGACCGACGGGAGGGAGGTTCTTCTCGGAGAGGTGGATGGGCTGGAGGCAAACGTGGCCGCCCTGGATGAGAAGAACCGGCAACTCGAGGCGCGCATATTGACGCTTGTGGACTACATGAGGGAACTGGAGACGGCCCTTGAGAAACTGGGTGGCGACAAGGACTCCATGGCCGCCAAGTACCAGACTACCCTCGACGAGCAGCAAAAACTCATCGATGAGATGAAGCGCAAGCAGGCGGCGGCCCAGGCACGCCTGGACACCCTGAAGAGGCTTCTGGGCAAGTTCAAGTCCCTCATCGCCGGGGGCAAGCTCAACGTGCGCATCAGGAACGGCAAGCTGACGCTGGAGCTACCCAGCGCCGTGCTCTTTGATTCGGGCAAGGCGGAGGTGAGCGAGAGCGGGTTGGCCACCCTGGGCGAGGTGGCGGGTGTGCTCTCGCAGATCAAAGGCCGGGAGTTCCAGGTGGCGGGCCACACCGACAACGTGCCCATGACCAGTGGTCGTTTCAAGGACAACTGGGAGCTCTCCACGGCCCGATCGGTGGCGGTGGTGCGGGCGCTGCAGGAGATGGGGGTTCGTCCAAAGAACCTCTCCGCCTCGGGATATTCCGAGTACCAGCGCATGGTCGCCAACGACAGCAAGGAGCACAAGGCGCAGAACCGCCGCATCGAGATTATCCTGATGCCCAATCTGGATGAGTTGCCCGACATGAGCGAACTGGAGAAGGAAATCAAATAGCCGCATGGGCGTCTCTAACAAAGACCTTCAAACCGGTTTAGCGGTCCTGATTCTGCTTGCCGGATGCGGGTCAGAGAAGGCCCCGGGGAGTCCGGTCGCTCCTGAGACTATCAAACCGATGGAGCAGGCACCGAGCGATCCCGAAAATGCGGAATCGCAACCGGATGCTGCGCCGCCCCAGACAGAGACTTCGCCGGTAGAGCTGCCCCCCGCGCCCGCACATCCGGCTGGACCCGCTCCTCTGAAGGTGGCGGGTTTTCGACCGGCGTCCCACGTAGGTCCTGCAGATGACTCGGGCTGGCCGAAACCGGTGGTGGTGGTCCTGCACGGCAACTTCGATCGCCCCGAATGGGAGTGCGACGTGTGGGGCGAGGTCGCCGGGTTCTACGGGTGGACGCTCTGTCCCAGGGGAGTTCGGACAGCATGGGCGAGCAAGGCGGAGGACAGGTGGACCTACAACGGCGCGGGGGCTGTCAGACGTGAGATCGAGGCCTCTCTCCAGGCGCTGGAAGAGAGATATCCGGGGCGGGTGTCCAGGGAGCGGATGGTGCTGGCGGGGTTCTCCCTGGGGGGAATACTGGCTCCGGATCTGGCGCTGGCGGATCCCGGAAAATACGAGTTTATCTTTCTGGTGGAAGGCGGGGTCAAGAAGCTCGACAAGAAGAAGATCAAGTCTTTGTCCCGGGTGGGTGTCAAGGGAGTGGGCATGGCGATGAGCGCGCCCGGGAGGCGGAAGCTCGCAATGGACGCGGCGCGGCGTCTCGAGGCACGCGGAATAAGGGCGGTGTTCGTGGACATGAAGGGGGCGGGGCACTCGTACAGGTCCGACTTCGCGGTAACCGGGATGACCGGATTGAAAAGGCTCGTCGAGTCGAGAGTTGTGGACGCAGGGCCGATTGAGTGACACCGTATGTTCATGTGTAGCCTGTCAAATCCGGGGTCAACGGTGCTGTTTTGTGTGGCGGCGTTTCTCTGCGGATGCGGCGCGCATACGGACGGCGGAGATTCGACAGGAGCGATCCATGACGGGTGTGCAGTCGTCTTCTCCGTGGCCAACGAGGATCCCGACGCGGCGATCGCTGTAATGAAGATCACCGTGGATGGCGAGCCGCTGTTTTACGGTCCTGTGCCGTTTCGGGAGCCAACCGAATACAACTATCTGGGGGCGCGCCTGCACAGAGAAGAGGTGCGCGTGAGGGCGGTGAGCGAGATGGGAGGAGAGATCCTGGAGGCGGATATGACCGTCTCCGTGCGGGATCATCTCTGGATCGTTGTGACCAGGGGCAGAAATCTGGACGATGAGGCCGAAGTCCGGATCGAGATGTCGTACGAGAACGGCGACGTCTGGCGAAGAACCGGGCTGGATGAGCAAGTCGGGAAAGTCGATCGGTGAGCATGTTCCTGAAACTCAAGAGACGAACCGATGTGGGTAATCTCGCGCAAGGAGACGACCGCGTCGTGGAGGGGAAGGTTACGGCTGCGCGGGAAATGACCGTTCCGGGAACGAGCACGAAATGCGTATTTTTCTTCCATTTGACCGAGGCATGGCAGCACGGTCCTCGCGGACGTGGGCGCAAGATGTGGGTGCCCCAGAACGTACGGCAGAAGTGCGAGGGATTTTATCTGGAGGACGGAACGGGACGGGTCTGGATAGCGGGCGACGGCGAGACCATGGACGTGCAGGGCGGAGTGGAGGAGTCGGGTCCCATCGGCAAGAAGGGCAAGGGCCGATACCTGGCCCGCATGATTAGAGTCGGTGACGTGGTGAGGGTGCGTGGAATCGTGGACAAACCCAGGGGGTCGGAGCCGGGCGACGTGATGGTGATGAGGCCCACAAAGAAGGGCGTGCTGCAAGTTGTGTTTAGACAATAAAGAGAAAAGACAGTAAATTTAGATCATGCATTTTAACTTGGTGAAGCTGGGCGTTGTCGCAATATTCCTCCTTGCCGGATGCAACCTGAACTTCTCTTTGACCGATCACGATGGCGGCATGGATACCGACACGGACACCGACACCGACGCTGACACCGATACCGATGCTGATACAGATACCGACGCTGATACAGATACAGATACGGATGTCGATACCGATACGGACACTGATACCGACACCGACACGGATACGGACACGGGCACGGACACAGGCCTCCCGCCGGACGCAATCATCGTGGGGTTCCAGTATTTGGGGGATGACGGAGCGTGGCACGGACTCGATGATGTCGTGATAACCGACGACTCATCGACAACGATTGCTCAGGATGACTTCGAGAGTGGTTCCTTCTCTTCGGGCTGGTCCGTCCTGG
>JAUVAN010000337.1 GCA_030591725.1 Deltaproteobacteria bacterium | reverse complement strand
TCACCGCCAAGCTTCCCTTCAACGGAAGCAACTTCACCGAGATCATCATCAGCATCCTCACCGAGGACCCGGTTCCTCCCCTGGAGGCCTTCGAGGGATTCCCGGTCGAGGCACAGGACACGCTGCTTCGCTCGCTCAGCAAGGATCCCGCCGACAGGTATCAGAACGCAGTGGAGTTCGTGGAGGCCCTCAAGGGACTCGCCGCGTTCGATGGCCGTCAGGACAAGCTCACCCGGATCGCTGCCGCCGCCAACAAGATCACATTCGCCGGTGGAAGCCTGGGAGATACCTCGGGTGGGGCGCTGGAAGACAGCCAGGTCGCGGCCAACGTGCTGTCCCAGGTGGCGGCCCGCCAGGGTACTCCCGCCGGGTGGACGCAAACGAAGCCCGCGTCAGGATCCCAGACCAGGACGCTCCTGCTCGTGATCGCCGCTGCCGCAATCATCACAATCGGCGGCGTGATCACAGCCGTGCTCGTTTCGGGCAACAGTACAGATCCGACCCCTGGACCGATTGTGCCAGGTGAGACCCCCACCGCGCCGCAGCCCACTTCGGTGACCATCAGCGTCGAGGGAGCACCTGATGGCGCCCGCATCTTCTTCGACGACATGCTGGTGACAATAAATCCCTTCACGGTAAAAAGAGCCGACTCGAACGCCATTCTGCGCGTCGAGAAGGATGGCTTCGAACCCTTCGTGGCCTCGGTGATGCAGAACGCCGATCAGAAGATAGTTGTGACTCTCAAGCCCGGATCGACGGATTCGCCCTCGAGTGTCGCGTCCGAAAAGAGCGGGTCGGCAAAAAGTTCATCCAGGCCGAAGAAGAAAAAGAAGACATCCAAATCGTCGGCTGCGCAGCCCCCCGCGTCCACTTCCGCTCCGGAACCCAAGACCACAAAACCGCCAAAGAAAAAATCCTCGCTGCAAAAAGGAGCAAAGGGGACTAAGATGGCGGATAAATTCGAGTAGACTTCGTTCACGGAGGTGAGATGAAATCGAGATTCTCGTGCGTGGCACATGCCGTTGCGGTCGGTCTGGCCTTTATCGCGATTGCCGCTGTTGTACATGCGGACGAAAAAGCAGATGCAAAGACCCATTTTCAAAACGGCTTTGCCATGATGGAATTGGAGGATTTTGCGGGCGCCGCAGTGGAGTTCGAGGCGTCCCTTGCGAAATTTCCCACCAAGAACGCCATGTTCAACCTGGGCATGTGCCTCAAGGCAATGCACAAGTATCCCCAGGCGTTGCAGGTCTTTCGGAAGATCCTCACACAGTTCGGAGCGGATCTTGGCGGCGAGATGCGATCGGAAGTCAGAAAAAACATCGCGTCGATAAACAAGATGATCGCGCAAGTGGAGGTCAATACCAACATCCCGGGGGCATCGGTGCTGGTTGACGGAGAGGCTGTGGGGACCACTCCCCTGGGTCAACCGCTGGTGATCGGCGCGGGGGAACACAGAATTCGCGTGTCTCTCGCCGGGTACGAGGACGTCGAGAAGACGGTGACCGTTGTTTCCCAGACCCACCAGATAGTCGAGTTTACCATGACGCCGGCTGCCGGCGGGAGTGTTCCGGCTGTTCCTGCGGGTATGGACATCAAGGGGGCCCTGGTCTTTGCGCCCGGCGCGACGGCACCGCCGCGACCCGTACTGGGATCGACCGCTCCGCCGCCGCCCGGATCCCTGACGCCGCCGCCGACCCCGCCCCTTCCCCCGATGCCGTCTTCGGACATTGGGCACATAATGAAAGTCTACGGCATGGGCGTGGCCGTTCAGGCCGTGGGAGTTGTCATCGGGCTCGTTGTTCACTACGGATACGGCTATGACACGCCCCTCCTCACAGCCGGAGGACTGTACTTCCTGGGATCCGCCGCAGCTGGAGGCACTGTCACGTGGTTGTACGGAAATAAAAGCGACTACTATGATTTTCCCCCGTGGGCCGGTTTTCTCGGATCCGTGGCCGGCAACGGCCTGGCGTTCGGAGTGGACGCGTTGTTATGGGTCAACGTTATGGGACAGCACAACCCGGACACTTCCGACGAGATCATGACCATGTTTTCACTTTACCTGATCGCGATACTGATCCCCCCGGCCCTCGAGGCCGCTTCCTACGCCATTTTCAAGAAACCCGAGCCCAGATTCCAAAAAGCGTCCGCCTCGTTGGAGATCAACGGCCCCATGATCGCTCCGATCACATCGATGGACGGCACGGGGCACACAACTCTCGGTTGCAACATCATCGGCGGCAAGTTCTGACAGTTTCCGTGATGAAACTTCCATATTTTTAGAAAAATCTACCAGAACGGAACTCTAATCAGTTAAGATTGGTAGTTGCGTTTTTCAAATAGGAGTCGTGATGAATCGTATCAATACGTTTGTCGTCTTTGCCCTGGTCTGCTTCGTTTTCTTGTGGTCGAGCTGTGGCGAAGGTTCGGGGATGACTGAATTCATGGATTCGGGAACGAACGATACGGATACGGACGGCGACACGGACGGGGATTCGGATTCAGACGGAGATTCGGATTCGGATGGGGATTCGGATTCGGATACAGACGCCGACACGGATTCGGATACAGATGCCGATTCGGATTCAGATACAGACGCCGACACTGATACGGATTCCGACCCGGAGTGTCTCGACATGGACTCGGACTGGTGGTGCGAGGACTTCGATTGCAACGATACGGATTCGTCCATCAACCCGGGCATGACCGAAATCCCCGGCAATTTGATCGATGATGACTGTGACGGGTTTACCGACGAGACCGGGACCGATACGGATACGGATACGGACACCGACACGGATACGGGCACTGATACAGACACCGACACGGATACTTCGACATGCGGAACCAGTGTTTTCGTGCCCGAGTGCGGAACCCCCACGGGTTGCAACTACTTGCTTGTAAACGAGGCGGCGCATTGTGACGGTCTCGACAACAACTGCAACGGCACCGTGGACGAGGGCTGTTCGTGCCAGATCGGGATGGTTCAGAGCTGTTTCCTCGGACCTCCCAACTATCACAACGTGGGCGCGTGCGTGGACGGGTCGCAGAGTTGTGTGCCCGTGGGAGAATTCGGAACATGGGGTCCGTGCACCGGCGGGATAGTACCAACCCCAGAGGTCTGCGATTACGTGGACAACGACTGCGACGGGTGTGTGGATGACGACCTCTGTTGCTCTCCCCCCATCGACTGTTCGTACCCAGTGGGTGATGCCCAGCCCTTCGTGACCAAGACGATCACCGGGTATCCGGGAATCTACAACGCCTCTGACTGGAACACCGCCTCGTGGACCTGGTCGCTCACCCAGGGACCGTGCGATGTCGTGCTGGGAACCAACAGCTTCACCATGAACGGATCCCCCGTCACCTCGGTCTCGGGGGCGGGTCTTTCAACGCTCAATCTCTATTTCAACCTGTCGGGAACGCACACGTTGACGCTCACCATAGTGTCCCCGCTCAATGGAACCCTCACCTGTACCTGGGTGATAAACGTGGTAGCCCAGGGACTTCGTGTCGAGTTGTGCTGGGATACCACCGGAACGGCGGACATAGATCTGAGGCTGGGTAGAACTGATTCCAGTTACACGAGCGACTGGTTCTCGACCACGTTGGGCCACGAGGACTGCGGGTACAACAACTGCAAGGACGACCTCTGGCACGCCGTCAACTGGGGTTATCCGGACGTAGGCGGCCACGCGAACCCGCGCCTCGATATCGACAACATTTCCACGTCGGGTATTCCTGAGAACATCAACCTCGACAATCCGAGCTCGGGCCATAGCTTCCGGGTGCTCGTGCACTACTACGGCACATCGACCACCACGCATCCGGTGGTCAATATCTACTGCGGAGGAATACGCAAGACCACGTTCGGGTTGAGCCCACCGGTCTCCGGTTTCAACACTGCCGGGTATTGGGACGGCGGGGACGGATGGAAGGTCGCAGATATCGAATGGGCGGGCGGCGTGTGGAGTGATACGTGCATCATCGACCCGGTGCTGACCACGTCGTCGGCTTACTGGGTGGAGACCGGGCCGTTCAGCTGGAACAACCCCTCATTCCCCTGAACCCCATCCCGGCTTCTAGTGGCCTATTGAGCGTGTGAGCAACCGCTCGATCAGGCCCTGACTGTAGGTGGTTAGCTCGGTGAAGACCACGCCCATACCCGGCGGATCGTCCTCCACGCGCACCACCTCGCCGGTGCCCTCAATAGTTTCGATGTCCTCCATGATGACCGTGAACCGCAGGTTGACGTAAGTGCCGATCTCGAGCGGAACCTTGGAACGAATGAATACCCCGCTCCGGGAAATATTCGTCACGTACTCATGGATGAACGCGTCGAAGCTCTCGAACTCCTTGTTGATCGTAACTCGTTCCTCGTCTCTATTTACATCAGTCATGATTCCTCCTGGCCCGCGCTGAGACGGCGGGCACGAACCTGGAATTCCTCCAGGTGGACCGTCTTGTCGGACTTGACGACCACCTTTTTTCCGATCTTGTT
>JAUVAN010000168.1 GCA_030591725.1 Deltaproteobacteria bacterium | reverse complement strand
TCTGAATGTAGTACGTGCTCATCCCGAACAGGCCGCCGGTTCCTATGACGTGAGGAGTGTCGAAACCAACCCTGAAATGTCGTTCGAGCTGATCCCGAAGCGTCATGTCCCTGTAGCGCGATTCGAAACTTTTGAGCTCCTTGCCGGGAAACAACAGCCTGTAGTTGGCCCTCAACCGGATGCGGAAATTGAGCCCTGTCCCACCCATGTTCCGCCATCCGAATTCGGTCTTCCCGCGCACACCGTCGACCACTGCCATCCCACCCATCATCTCCATGAAGAACTGCTTGGCCTCCTCCACCTTCACAACCACGTTCTTCATCTTGGAGGGTTCCTGTGGTGAGGCCATGTAGACGGTCACGGAGTCGAAGAAACCCAGCTCCATGAGCCGTTGCTCCGCGCGGGACAACCCCTCGGGTGTTATGAGATCGCCGCTTTCCAGACGTATCCTGTCATCGATGACCTTGCGCAGCGTCTTCACGTTTCCGCGCACGATGATCCGATTCACCCTCACCTGAACCCCTTCGTCCACGTGGAAGATCACGTCCGCTATCCTACCGTCCGTCGACAGGGACGTATCGGAGCTCACCTTCGCAAACATGTAGCCCGCGTTTCTATAGATTGATTCGAGATCGGCCGCCGCTTCCTTGAGCCTGTACTCGTTGTAGGGTTGCCCCGAAGCAAGCCCCAGCTTCACGAGCAGCTTCGCCTCCGTGAAGACGTTCGGATCGTTACCCTCCACTCGAATATCCGCCAGGGTGGTTTGCGGCCCTTCGTTCACGGCGATCGTTATCAGCAACGAGTCGAGATCCTCGTCGATGAAGACGCACGGGTACAATCCGGACTCCTCGTTATCTTCACGGTTGATCTTGAACGGCCTGAACGCCGTTCCTTCGATCGTCACGGCCTTTTGATTTTCGATATCACAGACATCCACAACCGTCGCTTCCAGGTATCCCCGCTCCTGATAGAGCCCCCGCAGGTGTTCCATGGCCGCCAGATAGAGATCCGGGATGTAAATGCGGGAGGGCTCCGTGGTGGGGGTCAGCGCTCCTTTCGGCCTGCCCATGCGCCCGGGTCGGGGGTCCGAAACGCCCGTCGCGTCCAGGGTCCGGGTGTTGAGCGGCTGCCTCTGGGATTTGGAGCCGTTTCGCTCGAGCATGAATGCGAAGATCTCGCTGACGATCTCGTCTTGATTCATGTTCTCGTTGCCCGTCACGGTTATCCGGGCCACGCCCACCGGGGGTCCCTCTTCGATCTTGAAGACGACCTCCTGCTCCGTTGTCCTGGGGCCGCAAAGGGTGGATATGGAGACGACCACCGGAGGTCTTCCTTCATCCATGCAGATGCGAGCCGATTCGATCCGCGCGTGGTAGAGGCCCGCGGACCGATAGATCGACTTCAGTCGGCCCCGCGCGATCTCCAGCGACCCCGGCGTCGAGTGAATAGCACCGCGTTTTTCCAGCGCCTCCAGGAGTTGTCGTTTTGCCAGCCGGCGGTTACCGATGAAGCTGAGCTTCGTGCGTATTCCCACGTCCACCGGGATGGTCAGGATATACGAGTATCGCCCCTTGCGTTTCTCGGAGAACTTGCCCACCACGGAGTCCAGGTAACCTTTCTTTGCGAGCGCGCCCTGGAGCTTCTCCATGGCCTCCTCGACCCTCGCGTGATCCCTTACCATCCTGTTTTTGAGACCAATCTCCCGGATGAGTTTTTCGTGTGCGATGTCCTTGCGCAATCCGGTTATCCTGATGTTCCCGTACTTCTGCGGTCGCCCCTCCACCACGTCGATCACCAACGCCACCTTGCCCGGCCTGTCCGTGGTCTCCATGCGAAGCGTCGCGGTTGCCTCGTGGTACCCGCGTTGCCTGTACGCCATGGCAAGCTTGTCCCTGAGCGCCACGAGGGCCTGCGCGGTCGGCGAAATAGTGCCGTCCGGAACGTGATCGATGGCGCGCTCGATGTCGTCTGTGCTCATGGCCTTGTTGCCGTTGGTTTCGACTTCCGATACCCGCAACATCAGCTCCACACGAATTACCAGTTCCACACCGCCGCCGCCCTTATTGCGGGCGAAAATATCCACCTTGCGGTAGTTGCCGGTCTCCCACAATCGCTTGATTGCCTTGCGGGCCACCGAACGATCGAGCGAAATTCCCAGCGTGATCCCCGCTTCCTCAATCGGGTGGAATCCGGCGGGGGGATTTTCCACCGTCACTTCCACAACCGATAGTCCCTCCAGCCCGTCGAGATCCACGCTCGAAGAAGCGGCGACCGGATGATCGGACTCACCCGGGAGCGGCACGTTCAGCAACATGTCCAGGCTCGACAGATCCACCGCGTCGCCGGATCCGCCGGCGGGATCGGGCACATCCTGGCCGAGCGCGCTCGCCGCCGCAAAGAAGACCAGGAGAGATGGAAGGACTCGACTCATCCGTCAGAACTCCAATCTGAATTTGAGATCCAATCCCAGGTTACCCGCCTCGCTCTCGTTGTCATAATTGGCCGAGAGCGAGAAGTTATCGTTGATTTTGTATTCCAAGTTGGCCTCGATATCACGATCCTGGCCGAGACTCGAGGATACGGAGATCCATACATCCTTGGTGATCCTCTTGCCCACGGACACTCGAGTGGTGTCGGTGCCGGCTTTCTCCGAGTATTCGCTGAAGATGCGGAGCTCCAGGGGAATGAGACCTCCACCTACGTTTCCAAGGATCGGCGCACCGATGCCCGCGATCCCGTGAGAACCGAACTGGGCATGCTCGGTCTTCGTCATTCCGGTGAACAGGAGGAACACCAGATCCTCCTCGGACAGGGCAGGCTGCGAGGTGAGCTTGATCTCGTATTCTTCCGGGGTGCCCGAGGCGGTTACGGTAACAGTCCAGTCGCGCAACTGGCCGTCGGCGGTGACCCTGAAATTCGGGTTCTCTGGCCGCAACGGATCCTTGAACGACACGGCGGCGTACCTGATATCGAAGGTCTTGCCCGCAAAGCGCACCTGGCCTCCTTTTCGCGCGAAGACACGACCGAGGAACCCGTACATCTGGTTGGTGCCCACCAGGCGCAACGGGTCCTCCGTATCGTCGATTCGGATGTTCGCGTCCACCAGGTTATTGCGGATCAACAGGTTCCGGTCACCGTGCAGGAAGATATCGAACGCGAACTTGTCCTTCTCTTCGTCCAGTATCCTCGGTTTCCTGGTATGGAGTTTGGTCCCGGTCAGCCGATCGACCGACAGATCCGATACCTGGATCATCTTGAGATCCTGCGTGTACCTCAGACTGGTGAGCTTCATGTCGCCTGTCACAGTCGGGAGGTTCCTCTTCTTTCCCGGTCTCAGAACGAGGCCGTTTGAGACAGTGGAGATCTCGAGCGACAGGTCGTCGTCCAGCGCGAGCTCGAGCCCATCGAGTTTCATGTCGAACCGATAGTCGTCCACGTCGAGCCCGGCCAGGGTCATTCGCCCTTCCATGTTCATCGTTCCACCAGCGGAGGTTGCACTGAAATCCTGGAAACGAATCTGTTTTGCCCCGAGTACGACACGCCCGGTCACCTTGTCTATGGTGCTGGGGAAACCACTGATTGTGAACGATCCGTTTTCTACATCGGCCTGTCCCCTGAAGAAAGGATCGTCCCCCGCTCCCCTTATACGGGCTTCGAACCGAACATGCCCGCTGCTTTTCTTGACAGTCCCCACCAGCTTGCTGACCAGGCCCAGATCGGCGATGCCGACCATCGCAATGTTTGAGATGCGTTCGAGACCGGCCGCTCCCGATATATCGAACACAACGCGAGATCCCCTGAACCGTACGGGTGAGCTCAACTTGAACTTGTCGCGCCGCGCGACGATCTCCACGGGACGCTCGTTCTTGAACTCGAACTCGTCGATGGCGAAGCGCACGGAATGGATCTCCGCGTAGCCGGTCAGCTTCGGTCTTGACGACAGGTTCCCTTCCAGGGCCGCCTCGCCGGTCACATGGAGTTCGGCCTTCTTGCCCTTTGTGTCGATACCCAGCACCGAGATGAGATCGACATCGTAGGCGAAGGCCTCCACTTCGAAGCGCTCGCTTTCGAGATTGATTCTGCCGTGCTCCAGGGTCAGCAACCTGTCTGCGATGGAACCGCGGCCGTACACAACTGTGTCGTCGAGCTCCAGTTCCAGGTGGCTCGCGCCGTACGTTCTCCCGTTGTAAACCAACTCGGACAGGCGCACGTCAGCTCGACCGGTGGGATGCTTCATGGTGCCGTCTATGACGGCGAACACCTGGCCTGTACCAGACATGCCCAGATCTTTTATGAGCGGATAGTCTATGGTGGACAGGTCCACGTTTCGTGCAACGCCCAGGAAATTCAGCGATCCGTCGCGCATCACTGCGCCGGTAATGGAGATGGTGCCCTTGCCCTTGTCCAGGTCCAGGTGATTGACAATTAGCTGGTTGTTCTCCCAGAGGAAGTCGAACGAGTTCGAGCCGAATCGCTCACCCAGGATCGTCAACTCGTCGTGATCGAGGGCGCCCTCGATCCTGAAGATGTCCGGGCGCATGGTGTAATCTACGGCCACTTTCCCGTAAAGGAATCCCGACGGCGATCCATAGGGAGCCATGTCGATGTGAAACGATCTCGCCAGATCCCGGATGGCGACCCCGCGCGCTTCCACTTTGGTCTCGACGCGAACGCCTTCTCGCCCCCCGATGTCAATATTGACTTCATCGGAGACGTAGAGACTGTTTCCACTTCTCACCGTCAAATCGTTGAAAACGAGTTGTTGACCCCTGAAGGTCACGGAAGACCTCACGTGGTCGAAATCAAACCCGGAGAAGCTCATGTTCGCGAACGACACTTTTCCGGTTATGCGCGGATCTCCGTACACCGGATCGGATATATGACAGTGGACCGTGCCCTTTCCGGAAACGTCGAAATCGACGATCCTCTTCACATCGTCGAGGTCGAAACGTTTCGAGTCCGCAGTCAGTTCCCAGCCGCTCTCCCCATCGAGGTTGAACTTGAGGCCCACCGTTACGTGAGTGTTTCCGGTATGGACCTGCAGATTCTTTGCGGACAGCACCTTGTCGTTGATCTTCACCTTGCCCGTGACCGATCCGCGCGGAACATGCAGGAGCACGTCCTTGTCTTGTTTTCGGAAGGAGTCCGAGAAGACCGTGTGGTCCGCCACGTCTATCTTCTTGATGTTGGCATCGAGCTTGAGAGGATCGAGCTGCCCCGTCACGTGTATCGCTCCGGTCATCTTCTGCGTCACATACGCGCCGTCGAAGGTCAGGTTCTCCATCAGGCGGGCCAGCTCGATACCATGGAGCCCCACCTGGATGTCGGCTGACAGCTTTTCGTCGAAGGCGATGTTGCCGTCCAGGACGAGCTTTCCCTGGGCGGTGTGCAGATCCAACTGCGAGAACGCAACTCCCTGCGGACCTGCGGATACGAGCCCCTCCAGATCACCGATGACAAAATCGTCTACCTTGCCGCCCTTCAGGTGAACCCGTCCCCGCGCGGAGATCTCCGGTTTGCCATCACCTTTTTTCCTCACCGACGCCTGACCGAGGAACCCGGCGGTTCCCTTCATCGAGGGCAGATCCACGGGCAACCTGTCGAAAATTTCCAGGGGAACCTCGAAGGAGAGATCCGCCACCGACGGCCCCTGAGGCCACATGGGCACCGGAATGTGCGCGTCCCGAACGCTCAATGTTGCATCGGCGATTCTCACCGAGGCATGGCGGATGTCTATGGCGTCGGATGAGATGGCGGCGCGGATCTTTAGATTCTCCATGTGTTCATCCACGGATTCGCCGTCCCTGTTCCATGTCCCGTGGGCGTTCTTTATCAGTCCCCGCGCCTCGATGCCGGTCTCGTCGTTGGTGATGTCCAGCCCCAGGCCTTTGACCTCCAGTCGCGCGCGCCCGACTCTTTGTGAATCGTCGACGCTCAAGCTGAACGAGCCGTCGCTGACCGCCAGTACCTCGAAGCGCGGCAGTACCTTGAGATCGAATCCCTCGCCGCTGCCCATGTTCTTGTCGTCGCCGATGAGCTTCTCGATCTTGTCGATGGTGGTCGCGTCGAGGGATACGCGGCAGTTCGGAGAGCCCAGGTAAATTTCTTCTATTGTCAACTCGCCCGCGAACAGGTTGAGGACATCGGGGGCAAGCTCCGCCTCCTCGATGGTGCAGTGGACATGGTCCTTTGTGTCGGACGCTACGAGATCCCGCAGGACAAGCCGTGGAGGAAAGAACTCCAGGTCGATGTTGCTGAACTCGGCCACGAGCCCGAACTCATCGCCTACGTAATCGCGCACCTTGGCTGAAATTGTTTTGGAACCGTGAGACGACGTAATCCATATCAGAAGACCGGCAGTCAACAGACCGATGGCGATCACAAAAACGAAAAGGATTTTGCCCACACGTTTAAACACGCGCGACCTCCTTCTCACTTGGACGAGACTTCGGTCTGATAATGAACGTATTCATTACGTCTATTATAGACGAATAGTCTTAACTATATGAAATTCTTGGCCAAATAGACATTCTGTCGTAACAGGATGGAGTCTTCTATGTGCTTGAAATCACTGGCAAATGTGGGATTTTAACCTACATGTGAGGCAATGTGCTCCGGGTGTCGATTTCCCCGAACCACGTGACAAGGACCTCTTCGGCGAGTTTGTTCTTCGGTGAGAACCCCGTGATCGTCTCCTGGGTTTCGTCGTAGGGATCCGAATAATACTTCCAGATGAACATGCCCTGGAACCAGGGTTCATCGACGATCTCCTCGAAGATCGCCTGGTATGCGTCGGCCTGGTATTCCTCATCGTAGACGAGGCTCGAACAATTCTCCGGCCACTCCCATGGCGCGAGAGCCGAGTCGCTTGCGCTCTTGACTCCTACCTCGGTGAACAACACGGGCCTTCCCCAGAAGTAAAAGAGGGCTTCCAGATCCAGCGCCACCTGTCGTGCCCTTTGCCGCATCACCGTGTATCCGTCTCCGGGCTTTGTCGCCAGCGGCCAGAATGCATTGACGCCGATCATGTCCAGAGCATCCCAGAAAGGAACCTGGTCTACCTCGTCCCAGTTCGCCGAATACGTGAGGGGCCCCCGGTACACTCCCCGCACCTTTTCTATGAGAACGCGCCACTTGTGGGGCCGAAAGTTGGTAGAGCTCTTGAACTCCACGCCGATGGAAAACAGATCGGCTCCGACCTCTTCGCTGAGCGCTGCGAAACGAATTATGAAACTCGTGTATGCTTCGAACCACGCGTCCCATGCCCGGTCGTCTCCCGGGTCGATCTCCCCGCGCCACTGGCCGGACATGACATAGATGTGAGGAATGATCGCTACCTTCAGTCCCTCCAGGCGAGCCTGGGCGACGGTGTTTCTTATCATCTCCTCGTTTTTTTCCACCGGGATCTCGAAGTCGTGGAGAATATCGGTGGATTCGAGGTCATCCATCCGACCGAATGGAGTTATGGAGATCCAGTTTGTGCCGATCTCCGCGATCTGGGCGATGGCGATAGCACAGGGAGCGCTGCCGTACCCCACGTCACCGAGGTGTCCATCCTCGATCGGAGCAAGAGTGATCCCGTTGATGCAGTGGCTGCTCGATCGGTCAGGCGGCACCGGCGCGATGGCATCCAGAGCTTCGAAGCCCCACGCGGCACACGTGATGGACATCAGCAGGAAAACCAGGACTGGACTCACCCTCAACTATCGGCCTCCCCGTCACCGGCGACATTTGCAACCAGCATGTGCTCGCTGTCGTTTGAGGCGAGCTCCCGCGCCCGGGCGAGATAGCGATCGGCAAGCTGGGGGTTATTGCCCAGCGAGTTCAGGAGCCTGGCCGACTCCAGATTGTACGTGAAGTGATTCAAGGTGTCGTGACCCACCGCGAGGTGGCGAAAGATATCGGCGGCCTTCTCGATCTCATTTTTCTCCTCGTACAAACGCGCCAGGGCCACCGACGCCTCCGGGTCGAGCTGATCGTGGTTGCCCTGGGAAGCCTGGTGCTCCACCACCGCAAACAGGTTCTTCTCCGCCTCGTCCTTCGTGCCCATGGCCAGGTGCGTAAAACCGATCTCCCTGATCACTCGAAAATCCGGTTGCATCTGCCCCATGAGCTCAACAGCCTTTTCGAGCGCCGCGAGCGAACGTTCCATCTGCCCCCGGTTTCTCAGGAACACTCCCAGGTTGAGGTAGGGAGCGTGATGACCGGGGATCTCCATCGTGGCCGCGACAAGCACCTCATCCGCTTCCTCCACGCGGTTGAGTTCGAGCAACAGACTGCCTTTCACCGTCACAGCGCTCAGCCGCGTCTCAACGGCTTCCTCATCTTCCTGCGTGAGGGCCAGAAACTCGTCGATCATCTCCATGGATTCTTCTGACATTCCCGCTTGCGCCAGTTCCTTGCCCAGCTCGAAGTAGGCGTATCGGGGCTCCACGCCCGGATCCTCGAGACCCAGAATTTCCTTCATGATCTCGGCCGCGCGCTTGTGTTTTCCATCGTGTCCGAGCAGGATGGCCTCCCGGAAAGAATCC
>JAUVAN010000012.1 GCA_030591725.1 Deltaproteobacteria bacterium | reverse complement strand
AATCGATCCACCCGTCGATGTCATCCTCGGATGCGTGAAAGGGGAGGGTCTTCGTATCCACGTTGATGCTCGGGGCCACCTCGACCCAGGGGACAAACGAAATATGCCTCGAAGCGGACACTGGCAGACCGATACCCAGCGGAACGGCGAAGGTGAACTGGTTGCTTTGTGTGCTCAGCAGGGCTGCCGGCGCGCCGCCGAAAAAGAAGGTGAACGCGGCCCCTGGAAGCCCGTTTTCGTAGCGATCGGCCACCGGGATACCGTAGACCGCCATGGCAGTGGCGCCCAGACCGTGGTTGGTATCGCTCTCGGGGTCCGCCTGATAGTTGAGGTAGTGGAGGCCAAATTGAGCCGAGAGCTTTCCGGTGGTGGAGGTAAAATTGGAAACGTAGGAGCCGACGTGCAGATGTCCGCCTTCGAAAAGACCTGCGTTGAAGGCAAACACTATTGTGGACAAAGTGGTGTCCCATGTGGAAACCGCCGGACCGTGTGTGCCCGGAAGGGCGTCCACCTCCAGGCAGAAGGAAGACACCGCCAGGCAGGTTGCCAGGGCGACGACCGGAAGGAGAGCTCCGATGTGGCGCGGGCGACTGCATCCGCGGACGCAACGGCCTGATATTCCTTCTGTCTTTTTCATCGAAATCTGGTTCCCTCGATTGGTGATTCCAACAAGTGTACTCCGCGTTTCCCGCGCTACAGAAAAAATGTTATAGTTTAATTGTAAAAAAAGAATGCTGGAGGGCTCTCGATGATCAGACTCTTTCACTGCTTGATACTTGGATTGATGCTTGTATCCACGGGGTGCTCGGAGGGTGACACAACAATAGTAAAAGGATCGGGTTCGGACAGCGATACCGACAGCGATACCGACAGCGACTCCGACAGCGACTCCGACAGCGACTCCGACAGCGACTCCGACAGCGACTCCGATTCGGACACAGACGACCCGTCGTGTGGAGACTATGAGCAGTTTTGCTGCGACTCGAGTAGCTCTCAGTCCATTCCTTGCGACAATAACAATCTGGGTTGTTTGTACGACTGGCCCTCGAACGGCACGTCGTTCTGTCTGGAAAAATGCGCGCCCATATCCTGCACCACGGTAGAAGGGGAGGCTGGGGGCGTATGCCGGATGGCAGGGGATGACATTTCCTCAATAGGCATCTGCATCGGCTCGGAGGCCGAGCAGTGCAACAATACCACCGAGTGTCAGACGTACTTCGGGGTCACCGCAGTGGAGTGCGTCGGCGGAATCGAATCCGTGCCCATTTGTGTGGCCACCGGCTGCAACTTCTGGTCGTCATGCGCGTCGGGCCACTACTGCTCGGCCGTGGACAGCAACCTCTGCCTGAATATCAACATGCTTTGAATCACCCCATGCCACAAAACCCCAAATTGAAATATATCGACAGGGACAGGATGAACCTCGTCGGGCTCATGCTCGGGGGGATACTCGAGGAGAGCATCGCCAGCCCTCGCGGATCGGCCCTCGTTCGGAAGCTCCGGGGCGCGGTCGGCGTGACTGCGGGCAAGATGCGGATCACCCTGCGGTTCGAGGAAGGCGGCGTAACGGTGGTACGCGGGATCGAGCCAGGTACCAGGGCCCGGGTGAAGGGCTCCCTCGACGGGTTGCTACAGGTCAGCCTGGGCCGTGGGGCGGTTCGCTCGTTCCTGACCGGCGAGGTCTCGTTCTCGGGAAACCCGTTCTTCGTGCTCAAGATGTTGCCGCTCCTGAGGGTGGATCGATCGAGGAGGGCAAAATGAAGATGACTCCGCACCAAACGAAGAAGCTCTTTGAAAAAGTCATCCCCGAGGATCGGCTGACGATCGACGAGGACACCCTGGACAGGTACTCGCGGGATCAGACCGAGTGCGAGCCCGGACGCCCGGATCTGGTGGCGTTCGTCGAGACGGACACGGAGATGGTGGAGATCGTCAAGATCGCTTCAAAGCACCGGGTGCCCCTGATACCCCGGGTCGCGGGAACCAACCTGGGAGGGCTCTCACTGCCCACTCGCGGCGGCGTGATCCTCGACCTCACCAGGATGAACAAGATCCTGGCCATCAACGAGACCGACATGCTGGTCGTCATCGAGCCGGGGGTCACCTTCCAGCAACTTGTGGACGAACTCAAGGCCCGGGATCTGCCTTTGACCATCGGCATCCCCCTCTCCCCTCCGGAGACCTCGGTCATGGCAAACTGCCTCATGGACGGACTGGGCAATCTCTCCTTGCTCCACGGCACCATGGGCGAATGGATCGCGGGGCTGGAGGTCGTGCTGGCGTCCGGAGAGGTTATCCGGACCGGCGCCTGGGCCGTCTCCGACGTGCCGTTCTCCCGCGCTCCGCTTCCTGATCTCACGGGACTGTTCGTCTCCTGGCAGGGAACCACCGGCCTGGTCACCAGGATGGCGGTCCAGCTCAAGCCGAACCCTCCTCTTCGGAAAAAATTGTTTATCCTCACCTACGATCGGCGCTCTACCTACGACCTGATGCGAAGGTTCGCCAGGCTCAAGATCTTCGACGACATCGGCGGCCTCTCCTGGCCCACGGGCAAGATGCTTTACGGTGTGGAAAAACCCATCGAGAGAGATCCCGACGAACCGGAGTTTTTCACCTACCTCGATGTCTCCGCTTTCAGCCCGGCCGAGCTCCGGTTGAAGCTGGAGATGGTGGTGGCCGAGCTGAAAGACCTGCGCGAGAAGGGCGCCGTGATAGAAGATCCCTTCGATCTGGACACCATCTGCGCCATCAGCCCCAAGTTTCTGAAGTTCGCCGTGTTCCCTACGGATCTGGACTTCCTGACCGACAACCCCGGCGGCGGGCTCACATGGGTGGGAACCTACGGACCCATGAGCAGGTTCGACAATGCGGCCGATCTGGGCATCGAGATCATGGATCGGCACGGATTCCCGCCGATCATTGTTTCGAGGCCCATGAAGGGCGGGCACTTCGGCGTGCTGCGCTTCATATCCACCTTCAAGCGGGACGATGAAGAGGACACGGCCAGGGTGGGGCGCTGCAACCGGGAGCTGACCGACATGGTGCTCGAGCAGGGGTTCATTCCGTACAAGACCCCAGGTTGGGCGGTGGAAAAGGTGCTGCCCGGGATGTGGCCGGGGACCCACGATCTGATGAGGCGCGTCAAGGCGCTGCTCGATCCGAAGGGGATCATGAATCCCGGCCGCTGGCAGTTGGATCCGTGATCAGAAGATCATCATCGCGTGGATTCCGGTGTTGAAGAAGAAGCTGTTGTGCTTGCCTGAGAATTTCGAACAAGAGGAAGACGAATCGGCGATCACTTCCAGATTGGTAGTCGGATCGACAGTTCCGGTCGGCCCGCCATCGATATCGACGCAGGTGGTGAAGAAGAACGGCTCGTAAACGGTCACCGCTATCCCCAGGGAGAATCGTTCGGCGATCTTGAAGTCCAGGCCCAGGGAGTAATCCAGGCTGATCCCGTGATTGGTCGATTTCGTACCCTGACCGGCTTCATTGTCCCATGACGTGGACCATATAAAATATCCCAGGTGCAGACCGAGCACCGGCTCCACTACGTTCTGCCTTCCGAGGGGAAAGAATCGCGCCCCCAGTCTTATTGCGTTGAACCTGCCGGAGAGGTCAAACACATCCGGGTTTGTGTTCTTGAGCAGCTGCCCGGTGAACGTCTCACCGGCTTCCAGCACCAGCCAGGGATGGATCCCATAGCCCACCAGCACGTGCCCGCCCAACCCGAAGTCCCCGTCCGGAGCGGTCTTGCAGCCTCCGGACGATGCGCACTCGGAGGACTCGAAGCCCAGACTCACGAAGATCCCCTTCGGTACGTAGGGGTCCTCTTCTTCCACGGCGACTTCTTCCTCCTCCACGAGGACAATATCCGGCTGAGGTGAGACCGTCGGAGGCGACGGCACGGGCGCAACGACTGCGGGAGGCTCCTGCGCGGCCTTGGAGACACACTCGCCCTCCATGGTGCATTTCTCATCGCTATCGCACGGCGGGTTGCACATGCTGATGCACTTGCCCTCATGGCACAAGTATCCCGACCGGCACTTGGGAAAACACTTCTTGCCCTCGGCCTTTGCAGGCGCTTCAGGCGCGGAGGCGGGATCCTCCGCCCAGGCCTTGTACGGATCTTCCTCCACCTGCGCCGCAGCCGACATGGACGCGAGAACCGAGCACACGAAAGCGACCCCTGCAATAAATATTGATTTATGAATCATCATTCATGAGTACCAGAACATGCGTCATTTGGGTTAATGATTTGGGAAAAACACCGCTTGCGATGGCGATGCGGGTCCGCTGTTACTCGTAAAAACTATGGCGAGATCAATGAAATACGTCCATCATTACCAGAACACCTGAGATATTGGGAGGTACGATAGGTGGCCAAAGGACTTGAACCCAGATTCGATATCACGAACCACATCACCAGAGCGTTGACACGCATCGAGCGAGCGCGTGGGTTCCTGGAGGCGGCGACACTTTCGAAAGACTGGGTTCGGGTGATGGGTGAGCGTGCGCTGGTGCTGGAGGCGTATTACACAACCCATATCGAGGGCACACGACTGACTCTGGAGCAATCCGAGAGGTTGTGGGCCAACGAGGATGTACCCGAGGCCGATCCCGATGATGCTCGGGAACTCCTTAACTACCGGCAAGCTTTTAATCTTGTAAGTGAGCACCTGGACAGCGGCTTACCAATTACTGAAGGGTTGATCCGAGAGATCCACAAGCGACTGGTAGAAAGCGTACGCGGTGGTTCGGCGAATCCAGGGGAGTATAGAAAGCTCCAAAACTACGTGGTCAACTCCGCCACCGGCGAGATTATCTATACGCCACCTTCGGCACACGATGTGCCGGTCATGATGACGGAGTTGGTGGAATGGCTAAACGGCGAGCAGGAAATCCATCCTGTCCTGGTAGGCGGTGTCGCCCAATTCCAACTCGTCCACATCCACCCCTTTCTGGACGGCAACGGTCGAACATCCCGTCTCCTCTCGACTCTGTGTCTCTACAGGGCAGGTTACGACTTCAAGCGGCTGTTCACTATCAGCGAATTCTATGATCGGGATCGGGCAAAATTCTATCAAGCGATTCAGAGCGTTCGGGAAAAAGACATGGACCTGACCGGGTGGCTCGAGTACTTCGTGGAAGGGCTGTCCACCCAGCTAAACGAGGTGAAGCAGCGCGGCGAGCAGGCAATTCGCCGGGACGTGCTGGTCAAACAGCATGGCTTGTCCGACC
Organism: Deltaproteobacteria bacterium; assembly: GCA_030591725.1. Taxonomy (GTDB): domain Bacteria; phylum Myxococcota_A; class Polyangia; order JAAYKL01; family JAAYKL01; genus JAUVAN01. The sequence continues at coordinate 20,046 of JAUVAN010000012.1, read as the reverse complement.
GGCAATCCAAAGCTCTTGGGTATGTGATCGAACACGGTAGCCTGACAATCAAGGACTTCGAGCGGCTCAGCCCCGATGTCAACCGCCGGTCCTTGCAAAGGGATCTGAAGAAGCTGGTGGAAAATGATCTTCTTGTTGCCGAGGGGGAAACGCATAACCTCCGGTATCACCTCGGGAAAAAGAACCAATGATATTTGCGACAGGTTTGCGACATTCTTTGCGACACGTTCGCGACACTGCTTGCGACATTCATGAGTACCAGAACACGCGCCATTTGGGTATACTCCGATGCTTCGAGATACCGTTAGACAATGCAACCAAGACACGAGGAGAAATGTAATGTCGTGCATAATTGCCGTTAAAGGCAGAGAGATCCTGGATTCCCGTGGCAATCCGACCGTGGAGGTGGATGTTGTTCTGGAGTCGGGATACGCGGCGTCCGCCAAGGTTCCGTCGGGCGCGTCCACAGGTAAACACGAGGCCGTCGAGCTTCGCGATGGAGACAAGAAGAGGTACGGCGGCAAGGGGGTTTTAAGGGCCGTGACCGCGATCAACGAGGAGATCGCGGCGAGGGTGATCGGAATCGACGCCATGAACCAGCGGGAGCTCGACCTCATGATGATCGAGCTGGACGGCACCGAGAACAAGGGACGATTGGGCGCAAACTCCATTCTCGGCGTCTCCATGGCCGCGGCGAGGGCTCAGGCTGCCGAAATCGGCATCGAGTTGTACCGACACCTGGGGGGATTGGGCGCCTACCACCTCCCGGTCCCGATGATGAACATCCTGAACGGCGGCTCCCACGCGGACACGAACGTGCAGGTGCAGGAATTCATGATAGTGCCCACGGGCGCGCCCAGCATGGCGGAAGCCGTCCGCATGGGGTCGGAGGTGTTCCACGAGCTCGGCCGCATGCTCAAGAGCAAGGGACTCTCCACCGGCAAGGGCGACGAGGGCGGCTACGCTCCCAACCTTCCGAGCAACGAGGCGACCATCGAGCTGATCCTCCAGGCCGTCGAGGGAGCGGGGTACAAACCCGGTGGGGATATCTCGCTCGCCCTCGACTGCGCGGCCTCCGAGTTTTACGAGTCGGGCAAGGGCTACTTCCTGGACGCAAAGGACGGGGAGGCGCTCGACTCGAGCGCCGTGATCGATCGGTACTCCAAATGGATCGAGGAATATCCCATCATCTCCATCGAGGATGGGCTCGACGAGGACGACTGGGAGGGCTGGACCGCGCTCACCGAGGCCATCGGTGACAAGGTACAACTGGTGGGCGACGATCTCCTGGTCACCCAGGTGACGCGGATCAAAAAGGCCATGGAGCTGGAAGCCGGCAACGCTTCGCTGATCAAGCTCAACCAGGTGGGCACCCTCACGGAGACCCTCGACGCCATCTATCTGTCGCAGCGCGCGGGATGGGGTGTGGTGATCTCGCATCGATCGGGGGAGACGGCCGACGATTTCATCGCCGACCTCGCGGTGGCTACCAACGCCGGTCAAATCAAGACGGGATCCCTGTCGCGATCCGAGCGCGTCACCAAGTACAATCGCCTCATCCGCATCGAGGAAGAACTCGGCACCGCCGCAGTATTCGGCCTGTAATGTAGGGACCCGCCCCCTGCCTGAAGATTCAACATACCTTCAACGATACATTTCGCCTTGCCCTGTCCCGCGGAAATAAATCCCGCGGCCAGAAATGAAGAACAAAAAAGGCCATAGGCCTCAAGAAAAGAAACAGCCTTTGGGTCTCTCAGTGCTTCCCTCTCAGTGATTCAGGGCGAAGCCCTTTCCGACACGAAGTGGCGCATTTCTGGCCGCGGGATTTATTTCCGCGGTGCCGGAGCAGGGAGGGGCACCCTCCTTCGCCAACCGCCTTCGCATGGCCTATGGCGGGTTTCAGGCTTCGGCGGGCAGGCTTCCCCTGCGAGGGGAAGGGCCCTGCTCCGCTCGCCAGCGAGCTACAGCAGGGTAGCACGATGAAGGAAGCCAGCTTCAAAGATTGTTCTCGATAAACCGTGTGATGACGGAGAACAGGTGGGTGCGGGCCTTCGATGCTCTGATGCCGTGCTTGGCGCCCGGGTAGAACATCACCCTGAACGACTTGCCCGCCTCGATCAGAGCGTTCACAAAAAGCCCGGTGTTGGCGAAGTGAACGTTGTCGTCACCCAGTCCGTGAATCAGCAACAGCGGCACATCGAGCTTTTTTGCCGCGTCGAATAGCGCAGTGGAATCGTAGCCCTCCGGGTTGTCCTGCGGCCTCTGCATGTACCGCTCGGTGTAGGCCGTGTCGTACTGTCTCCAGTCGGTTACCGGCGCAACCGAAATCCCGGCCTGGAAGATATCCTTCGTCAGCAACACGGAGCGCAGGGACATGGTGCCGCCGTATGACCAGCCGAAGATCGCCAGACGCTCTGGATCCACGTACGGCTGCTTGACGAGATAATCTATTCCCGCGAGCTGATCCTCCAGCTCCACCTTGCCGAGGTTCCTGTGAATGGGGGTCTCGAAGTCTTTCCCTCTGCCCGTGCTACCGCGTCCGTCCATGCTGAAGACCAGAATTCCGCGCCTGGCCAGCAGGTTTCTCCACGCCTGAAAAGAGGTTCTGAAGTGATCCTTCACGACCTGGGCGCCCGGTCCGCCGTAAACGTAGATCAGAACCGGGTATCGTCTGGCGGGCTCGAACGCCCTCGGTCTGGTAAGCTGGGCCCAGAAAACCAGGCCGTCCGATGTCTCGATGGGAAAGACGTCGTTGGTCACGGTGTCACAGGAGTAGGAACCGCGATCGGTCACGGCCACTCCCGCGAGCCCTTTGCCCGCATTGTCGAAGAGGTCGACCACAGGAGGGCTGTCGAGAGCCGAGTGTCTGTCCACGTATCGGGACGAATCCGGGGAGAACACCGCGTTGTGAACACCGCCTGGCGGAGAGACACGCTCAACATCCCCTCCCGCAAGGGGAACCCTGTGGATTTCATACGTGACCGGCCTCTTCGCGTTTCCCGTGAAGTAAACGTACCCGTTCTTCTCGTCGACGGAATCAATAGATGTGACCACCCAATCCCCGTCGGTGAGCTGCTTTTCCACCAGGCCGTCGGCGCTCAACTTGTAGATGTGCGCGTATCCGTTTCGTTCCGAAAGCCACAGAAGCTGGCTTCCGTCCTTGATGAAGATCGGCTCGCCAGGCAGGTTGACCCAGCGGGGATCTCGCTCCTCCACGAACCCCTTGCACGCGCCTGTCCGGGTGTCGCACATGAGAAGCTCCAGCACTGTCTGCAGTCGGTCCAGCCTCGCGACAATCAGCCGATCCCCGTCGGGATGCCAGGTCACCTGGGGAAGATAGACGTCGGTTTCGTCTCCCGTGTCGAGCCACTTGACGGTCACGTCACCGCTGCCTTCGATGTCCGCCGCTCCCACCCGGACTATCGGATTTTTCTCCCCCGCGCGAGGGTAAGCCTGGGTTCTCGTGTTGCCGTCTGCGTCCACGACAACAGTTCGCCTGGAAACATTGGTCTCGTCGATCGCATGTATCCACAGTTTGTTGCTGTCCGGCGACCAGCCGAACCCGGCCTCCGTACCGAGCTCTTCGCCGTACACCCAAGTCACGCCCCCGTAGTATCGGTCGTCGGACCCGTCCGACGTGATCTTTCGCTCCGCGGCTGTCTTGACGTCCATGACGTAGAGGTTGTTGCTGCGCACATAGGCCACCTTCGCGCCGTCGGGGGAAGCCTGAACGCCCTCCTCGGCTTCATCGGTCTCGGTCAGCCGCGTCAGTTTGCTGTCAAGGCCCATCATGTAGAGGTCGCCCTGCGACTCCAACACCAGCCTGTCGTCGTTCAACCACGCGAACCCGTCCACCGAAAGATCGGGCTTTGAGGTCAGGGGGGTCTCCCGCAGATTCTTCATGTCCATGATCCACAGGTTCGTCACCTTGTTGCCGTCCCGGTCCTTCCTGCTTCGCAGATAGGCGAGGTGCTCGCCGTTTGGAGACCAGGTGAGGCTACTCGGCAGCTTGCCGGTGACAGGAGGATCGCCGTAGATACGGGCGATCTCGGGGTCGACTTCCGTCTGGAACTCCATGGCCGATGTGAGCCTCGCGGAAGGAGCGATCGTCGGCCCGGAAGGAGCGGACCCGCACGAAACCAGGCACAGGGACAGGGCCAGGAAGGATATTGAAATTACCGTTTTCATGGTTGAAAGCTTAGTAGATGACGCGGGTGTGTAAAGGCGAATAAAAATTACCACTATCGGTGGAGCCGATGGGACTTGAACCCACGACTTCCGCGTTGCGAACGCGGCGCTCTCCCAACTGAGCTACGGCCCCATTGCCCGAGCAGCTCGGGCGGGGGGATTATATGCACCCTCTTCGACCGTACAAGGTATTTTAGATAAAAGAAGCTCCGCCGTCGTCCGGACCCGCGTCCACATCGGTGCCACCTCCGCCCCGCGCACAACGAAACCCCAGGTCCGGCTCCGAGGTGCCGTACAGCAACCTTCCCCTGGTTTGAAACAATATTTCTTCGAAACCTTGCCTGTAACTCCCGCCCCTGATGGTCCAATCTGCCGAGGTTCCATCGATCCAGGCAGAGCCGTCGGTGGGGGCCCCGTCGTATGTGGGGTGCCATGTGTCCATCGTCCACTCGTAGACATTTCCCGCCATGTCGCAGAGACCTTCCTCCGTATCACCCGCGCCAACGCTGCAGATCACCTCTGTGCCCCCGGTTCCGCAACCTTGCGAATCGTCTTCCTCATTCATGATGCAGTACTCGCAAGTCGGATCATCGTCACCCCAGGGGTACTTGAGGTCCGCGCCGCCGCTACGCGCGGCATACTCCCACTCGGACTCGCTCGGCAGGCGTCCTCCCGCCCACTCGCAGAAATCATTCGCCTGGAACCACGTCACGCCGTTTGCCGGATGGTGAGTTTTTACCGCCACTTCCCATGTCATGCGACTGCCGGTCTCGGGCGCTGTGCATGTGCCCTCGTCGAAGCACCTGGCGTACTGCCCGGCGGTCACCTCGGAGCGGGTCATCTCAAATGTGGCGATCGTAACTTGATGAACGGGAGTTTCTGCTTCGGTCACTTCGTTACCCCCCATCATGTAGTCGCCGCCCGGAATCTCTATCCAGTCCAGCGCGTAGGGATCGTCGGTGTCGGTGTCCGAATCGGCGTCCGTATCCGAATCGACGTCCGTATCCGCGTCCATGGAGAACGGCTCGGCCTGTTCGCAAGTTCCGTCCAGGCATACCTCTCCGGGATTGCAGTCGGTCGACCTCTCGCATTCATCACAGGAAACCACCACTGCAAGCATCGAACCCAGGCACGTGATTACCGAGATCATTTTCAGGTGATTCATGGAACAGTCCTTTTTCCTTGTTTGACGGGTTCAAAGAAATATCGCCGAAAAAAGTACCCGTGTAAAAATTTCATCGTGCGGCGAGCATGCGGCATTGTTCTTCCTCCAGCGCGGCTTCACCATCTGCGCGAAGATCGCGATAACACTTGGCCAGCAGGCAATGGACCGCCGGATGGAAGGGGTTCACCGCCACGGCCTTCTCAAGCATCTTCGCCGCCTCCTCGTAACGTTTCAGGGACGTGAGCGCTTTCCCCAACTGGACGAAGACCGTTGAGTGATTCGGATACAGTTGCGCCACAGGCTCCAGGATTTGCACAACCTTCTCGAAGTCACCGAGGTCCAGAAGACAACCGCCGAGTCGATCCGTGATCTCTGGTGTGTCCGTTTGGGTAAGGGTCCGGGCCCGTCGGTACTCGATGATCGCCGGCTTGATGTGCCCCCGCAGTCGAAGCAGATCTCCAAGCCTCAAGTGGCGCCGTACTTCGTCGCAGAGCACAGACTCCGCGCCGATCCGGTCCGTGACCGCGCCACGCAGGAATCTGCGCTTCATCAGGCCGACCGCCACAACCGGAGTCTGGCGCTTGCCTCCAGCGACCTGTTCCCACCACAGGTACAGACGCCGCACATTGAACTTGGCGACCTTCGTGAAGGCAGCATCCGTAGTACTTCCCTGGCCAAGCTCATTGAGCAATTTTCCGATCCATCCCGGATCGTCGACCCTCTCGCCCACGTATTTGATGAAGCTCAAAACCTGCGCATAGGCAAGCTGTGCATCTTCCTGGTTGGGCAGATAGGCAACCGAAGGATGGAATCTCGCAAAAGGTATCAGGCGCCGTTCACGGGCTGCACGGTCGAGCAAGTACGCCTCCTCGGGGGTGAGGTCGCCGATCTCCTGATCCCTCCACCTGCGCTCCATGATCTTTGCGATCCCCTCGTGAAGCCATATGGGAGCCTTGTTGCGAGAGAGCCGTGTTATCAGAACGTGGGTCAACTCATGAGCGAGGGTGTCGAGCCATGGGTATCCGGTGGCGAGCACTCGCGGCGACAGGATCATGATCTTGCCATACTTCGATATGCCCACGGTGCCGGTGCGCTCCATCTGTTCCACTGTGAGCCCGCAGTATGCCGAAAGGGATTCCATATCCGGAAGCAGGATGATCTCCATGCCCTTCGGCGGCCTGTCTCCCCACGCTTTCTCCAGCGCCGCGACCTGCTTGAAGAGTGCCTCGTCCGCGTGGGGCACCAGCAACGCGTCGATTCCCGCAGCGTGCCGAAAGACGAAGTTTGAACGTTTCCCCACCGTCGACACCAGGTCGGCTGCGACGTTGCTCGACAGCTCCACTCGGTCCCGCAGCCTTTTCCAGTCGAGTTCTGTTCGGGCGCCCTCGATGGCTTTCCTGAGATCCACCAGGGCAACGTCGTAATCACCTTCGTAGAAACGGAGCTTGCCGGAAACATACCTTCCACGTGGTGTGTCGCGCAGATCGGAATCTGTCCGGTCGAAATGCACGCGCGCCTCGGCCAGAAGCAGCGAGTCTATCTCATCCTCGATGGAGGCGAGAACACCCGGTGCAGGACCGGCCTGCGCAGGACCCGCAATGAGACCGGCTGCGATAAAGATCGCAACCAGGCTAGCCTGCTTACTAGCGTACCAGTATTTCATAGTACCTCTTGATCGCCTCACTGTAGAAGTTCGGCAGATCCCCTCTCATCGCTTCGATGATGTCCTCCCGGTATTCGGGCGGCACCTCGAATTCTTCCGGCTTGGGAATGTCGACCTCGCTTTTCAAGACAATCGGTCGGGACTGGAGCGGACTCGTCTCGCCTCCCCTGCGAAGATCCTGCCTCAGGCGGGCAAGTCCGTCCAGCGCTTCCGTCTGTGCCTCGAGCGCGTCACGCAACTTCTTGTCCTCCAGATGGGTCGTTCCGTCTTTCATGCGCGTGGCCACCGAGTTCAGAGAGCCCAGCGCCTGTCGCGCCAGGAACCTGGTATCCTCGCTCTGTTCCTTTATCCAGGTTCGCAGCTTCCTTGTTCGAGCAAAGAGATGACGCTGCTTCACTGATTGATGTCGCGCCTCCCGGTGGTCCCGATCGGAAAAGAGCTGTGACGGCCTTGGATACGCTCCCTGGATCTCGTCGATCAATCTGGAGGCGGTCCTGTCCACCACCGCCAATTTGCCGGGCAGTTTTCCGTCCAGTGGATCGGCGAGATTTTCCAGCCCGAGCCTCAAATCCCTTAAAACCTGACGGGCCTCATCGAGATCGCCTTGCCCCAGGGCCAACTCCAACTCCCTCGCGGCAATGCGAAAGCGAGCTATCAGCTTGCGTTCATGGGAGCCCTCCGGGGACTCGATCCCTTCGAGATGCTGCCTCATGGACACGACGGCGGTGAGTTGACGTTTAACGAGGGAATCGATCTTGCCCTTCATTACCTCGATCACCTTTTCCTGGAAGCGTCGACGCAACGCGATGGTCTTTCTCCGCAGCTGTAACTGATTCGACTCGATTGCCATGATCCTGTCGAGCAGCTCTCCTATGAATTCCTCTCCCTTGCCGAAACGCTCGGTCCGAAAAGCCAGGTGGCCGGTTTCCAGCTCGGTCATGACCCGGGCCAGCTTCTGCTCCAGGCTCCTGGCAAACGCCAGCGCCTCGGACAGATTGCCCTGCGCAAGCAACGCCCTCAAATGCGCAAGCGAGCCGGCGAAGTCCACCACCTCCAGCGCGGAGGGATTCGTGTACACGTCGCTCACCTTGCCGCGCACTGTTTCGATCCCCCGCCCGAGCCCGGAGATCATCTTCTCCATCTTTTCAATGGCGTCCAGAACGGCGCGCCGACCGATCTCCGAGCGGGTTCGACCGTAGGCCTCGATCAACTCCACGAGATCCGTGCGCTCCCGCTCCAGTTTGCCTCCATCCTTGACCAGCATGGCGAACTGCTGCTCCATGATCAGATCATCGATGCGTATCACCGCATTCTCTATGATCCGGACAGTCACCCGGTCCACTCCCTGACGCTTCTTGAAATGCTCCATCGGAGGTCGGTGAAGCCTGGCCTCGTGGAGCAGCTGGTTGGAAAGATCTTCACGGATCTGCGCGAGAGCCTTGGCGGACGCGTGCCCCGACAGCGGGTCCAGTTTGATCTGATGAATCAGGCGCGCCATACGTCCCAGAAGGTCTTCGGTCTGGCTCCGAAGAAGGGCGAAACGCTCCTTTGCCTCCTCCGACTTTCGCGGATTTGCCGGGGGCCTTGTCTGGAGGCGCGCCGCCAGCAGATCCACCAGGTCATCGAGCACATGACCCTGCTCCATGAGAACGCCCTCATGGCGGCTCGACCTTGTCATTACATTTACCAGAAAAGATCTTGCCCGACCGGGCTTCGGCCCCGAAATCGTGTCGTCATCGTAGGCCAACAGCTCCATCTCCAGACGGGATCTAGACTCCATCCGGATACTCTGAGGCGACCAGCGGTACTTGCCCGTGACGTGGTCCACCCGATCCGCCACCCGCATGATCGTCCTCGTCAACTCGTCTTGATCCCGTGAGCGCAGAACCAGGTCGATTCTGCTGATGCCATGGTCGTCCCGACCCTCGAACTCGAGAACGATCTCTCCGAACTCATCCACCTCCACATCCCCCACCGGCCGCAGCAGCCGCAATGTGGGCGGAGCATCCTCCTCGATTTCCACCATCCTGGCCGGACCCTCGGTCATCGACGATTCGTTACCCACCTTGAGGGAAAAACTGCCCGGTGCCATCACTATGAATCGACCTGTTATCCGTCCGTCACCGTGTACTGTCAGGGGTTGCTCAGAGTTGTTTCCCAGACGGATCGAGCCCTCGATCACGTCAGGGACCAGAACCCGTCCCTCCAGGATCGCGGTGGTGCCCAGCGGCGCCACGAAACCGCCGGAGGTATCCAGCAACCGGCGCTCCTCTTTGTGGAGATATTCCGGATAGCGCAGCGTGAGTTTGAGATCGCTCACTACCGGCGCCCTGGCCATCGTTTTTGGGGGGCCGGAGTCGAGCACGTGGGGCTCTTCCCAGAACAGATTCATCCCTGTTTCCATTATCGCCGGGATGGACGCGTGCACCGTTGCCACGCCCCCCAGCGCAATCGCCAGCGCCGTCGCCGGAAGAACGAGGATCTTCGCCGGGAATACCTTGCCGCCCGGTATCGTGGTAAGTCGATCCGCCATGGCCCGGAGGTGGTTCGCAAGCAACGTAGCGCAGAATGATCCGTCCACCGGACGCCTTGCCAGCTGGCTGGCGGACAGGACATCCGAGGCGATCTGCGGAAACGCGCGGCCCACGTGTCGGGCTACCGCATCCAGGTTTGAAATTCGTCTCAAGGGGCGCAGGACGGTCACACCGAGGATCGTCAGATTCAGCGCGATCAGGAATGACCAACCCGCCGCCCGCAACGGCGCCCCTCCCCACCATCCGAGCGCGGCGACAAGCAGCGTCAGCATCGTCACGGATCCGGCCGCAACCCAACCCGCTCCAGACGCAAAGGTCAACAGTCGCCCCCTCTTCCGGAAGCCGATGAGCGAGCGGATGACATCCGCAGCCGCATCTTCGTCGTGCTTGTTGTCTCTTTTTGCGTTCATCGTCTATAAACGAAAAGCAGCTTCAACGGCCAAAAAGGCTCACCGGAGAATAATATGGGCCTCGCGAACAAATTGACAATCAAATGAAACAGAGCAAGCCCGGGTCGCAGACTGCTCGTCGCATCATCGCCGTCGGATCCGGCAAGGGCGGTGTTGGAGCCAGCATGATCGCTACGAATCTGGCCATCTTCATGGGCCAGATCGGCAAGCGGGTCGCGCTGATAGACGCCAACCTGGCAAGCCCGGGACTTCACGCGTGGCTGGGGGCCGATCGCCCTGCCAGGACCATCGGCGACTTGTTGTACGAGCGGGTCGACAATATCGAGGACGCTCTTGTGGAAACCAGAGTGTCCGGGCTCTTCCTGCTTGCCGGGGTGTCGGACCTGATGAGCGGCACGTCACTCGACGAGAAGAGGATCGATCGCCTGATAGCGGCCATCAGGAGCCTGGAGGCCGATTATGTTCTGGTTGACCTGCCGAGCGGCGCGAATCCACTGGCCATCAACCTGCTGAGCAGCGCGGATCTCTCGATCATTGTCACGGTGGGTACTCCGGATTCCGTCGAGGCCACCTTTCGCCTGATGGCGACGGTCTTTCTCCATCGGCTGCTGTCGCACCCTCAGGTCGATCCGGTAACGCGGGAGGTGCTGGAGGAGATGGGCTGCAGGGCGGGGCTACCTCCCAATCCACGGGAGATCGTGGCGAGGCTCACCGAGCTCGAAAGCCCGTTGAGCGAGGCGGCGCAGGAACTGTCCACCACTTTTCATCCAAACCTGATCGTCAACCAGACAAGAATCAAGGCGGACGAGTACCTGGGTGAGGCCATGATCTCCGCCTCGGTGCGCTGGATCGGCCTGATGCCGCGGTTGCTGGGAAGTGTTGGATGGGACGACAACGTCTGGCTGGCCTTGCGCAGGAACCTGCCGCTCCTGATCGAGTTTCCTCGCAGCCGTGCCTGCAAGGATCTGGAGCGGATCGTGCGCAAGTTGCTCAGCCAGGAGTTCAAGGATCTGTTTTCGGCCAAAATCATTCCGCCGGTGACCGAGAATCAAAATCTCTACGAGTTGCTCGAAATCTATCCGGGCGCATCCGAGGAGGAAGTGCGCCGCGCTCTGAAGCAGATCAAAGAGTGGTTCGGCCCCGACGGCCTGGCGGGGCAAGGCTCCTGCACCGTGGCGCAACGAGAGGACTATCAAAAAAGAGCCGAAGAGGCGCACGCCGAGTTACTGGATAGGTCCAAGCGTCGGCAGTACGATCGGAGCAATTTTCCGGACGGGTTTGCAGCCGCGCGGGAGCATCGCGATCAGGAACGCGACAGCATCGCCGGCACCGTGGCCGCCACCCACGATTCACTTCCCGAGGTGGTGCTCTCGGACGACCAGTTTGTTGACGGCGTCTTCCTGGGCGAGGTGCGTCGAGAGCGTAATGTGGAGCTGACCGATATCTCCAACCGGGCCAAGATCTCCATCTCTTACCTCAAGGCAATCGAGGAGGAGCGGTTCGAGGACCTTCCGGCGGCGGTTTTCGTGAGAGGGTTCGTCACCGAGTTCGCCAGGTTTCTGAAGATCAATCCAGGGCGCGCGGTGACGGATTTTATGGCAAAGTACGAAGCTTTTGCACACAAAAACGGGAAATAGTTCCGCGTGCGAGCGCGTTGACTTGAGCGAGGGAACGAGCTTTAAATGAGCAATCGTGATCAAACGATATTGCAAATAGAATCAAAGGCGAGTTGAAACAATGAACACAATCCTCAACACTTTTCTGGTCGAAGGCGTACCCGGGCCCCCAAGGGCCAGCGCGGGCAGCATTTCGCAGATGATAGAGCTGGTGGTGGATGCGTCCCCTGTGGTCAAGGGGGTCATCGCGTTGCTCCTCTTTTTCATTCTCGCCTGCGTTTTCATCATCATTTACAAGTTCATCCAGATTCAACGCGCGCAGAGTCAGACACACCGTTTTCTGGGGATCTTCTGGGAGTCCAAGAGGCTAGATGAGATTTACAAGGCCGCCGAAAAACATCATCGCAGTCCGATCTCCCAGCTCTTCAAGGCCGGCTATATCGAGTTGTCCAAATTGAAGGGCGCGGCGGAGCAGGACGGCGATGCCAGGACCGACGAGACCCACGCCGGAGACATCGGCAACGTGGAGAGAGCTCTTCGTCGGGCATCCACGGCAGAGATCACTCACCTGGAGAGCATGGTGCCTTTCCTGGCGACCACCGGATCAATTGCGCCTTTCGTGGGATTGTTTGGAACGGTTATCGGTATCATGATCTCCTTCATTGAAATCAACGCGAGCGGGTCCGCCGGGATGGACGTGGTTTCCCAGGGCATCTCCGAGGCGCTCATCGCCACCGCCATCGGTCTGCTCGCGGCGATTCCGGCGGTCATCGCGTACAATTATTTTTTGAGAAGGATTCATGTTCTGTCCTCGGAGATGGAGAACTTCTCCTCGGATTTCCTGAACATCGTGAAGAGGCATTTCTTCAAATAGGAGGGCGCGATGGGTATGACTGGCAATGCTGGCCCGGGAGTTCCTATGAGCGAGATCAACATCACGCCGTTCGTGGACGTGATGCTCGTGCTGCTCATTATCTTCATGGTCACCGCGCCGATGATCGGACGCGGTGTGGAGCTGGACCTTCCCAGGGCGCAGGCCCAGCTGATGAATGTGGACGAATCCAAGCTGGTGATGACAATCGACGCCGATCGAAAGGTTTTCCTCGGAGAGACCGAGATCCCTCCAGCCAGGCTCGAGGAGGCGCTGGTCAACAACAGTCGACTCCAGCGCGAGGGCGAACTCTATCTCAAGGCCGACAAGAATATCTCATACGGTTTCGTGGTCCAGGTGATGGCCATCATCAAGAAGGCGGGGATTCCCAAGCTGGGAATGGTCACGGATCCCGTAAAGGGAAAATGGCCGCCGGAGGACATGCAATAAACGATCGTTCATCCAGATCCAGCCGCACTGACCGACCTTTTCACCGCGCCCTTATCCCGCGGGTGTAAAACCCGCGGCCACGATGCGCTGCGCGCAAGCCCTCCGGGCTTGACCGGTAGCTCCCATTGGTTTCGCAGAAATGTAGGTCATCCTGACCGCGCCCTATTCAGGGCGCGGAACGAAAGCTCAGTCCGAGAAAACCTGCATTCCGAACTGACCGGAACCCCGCTTCATTTTAACCTTGATGGTGTAAGTTCCCGTGAACTTGGGGCATGGTTTTGTGTCCATGGTGGGGAAGCCGTTCCTCGTCTTGTCTCGCTGAATCTCCATCTTCGTGCGATTGAGGAGTATCAGATCGATGTCCCTGGCAGAGGGGTTGCCCGCTCCGATAATGGTGTAACAATGACCTGCCGAGAGCTTCACATCGAAAACCTGCTCGCCGTTGGTGGACAGGTTTCCCCTGAACACGGCGGAAACCGCAGCTCTTCCCTTGCCGTATTGCGCGTGGAGCTGCCTGATGCGATTGGCGATGAAGTCGGACTCCGCGCCACCCACCTTCTCGGGGGACAGGTTGCCGGTCTTCTTTGATCCATACAGGCCGAAAGCATATGGCCCGTGGCCACCGTACATGGTGAGCTTGACCTTGGTGTGGACCCTTCCTGGAGAGCACCACTGAATCATGGGCGTCTTCCCGGAGAGGCGGTCCGAGATAACTTCCTGTCCGTCCACGACCAGCGAGAGGGATAGATCCTGTACGCCCTCACCTCCGGCGGCAATGAACTTGAAGCATCGTGCCCGATCCAGGAGAACATCGAGAACCTCGGTGTTCCTGTGGCCGAGAAGACCACAGACCGGTTCGCCGATCTGCTCCATGCCGGAGGCGGCCTCGAGCGCCAGCTCCTTCAGGTCGAGAAGCGCGGCGGCTTCCCTGGAAGAAACGTCAGAGTCACCCGTTCCTTTCGCGTATACGGCAAACGCGAAGGGCCCCTTTCCCTTGTACATCTGAATCTTAACCTTGGAAGCCACATCGCTCACGGCGCAGTAATCGGCGGTAGGTTTCAACACGGAGCCCCCGTCCGACGCCACCATCTTTGATCCGGCGAAAACGCGCAGATCCAGATCCTCGGCCTCCTTGCCCCCCACCGCGACAAAGCGATAGCAAGCGCCGGCCCTCAAGATCTGGGTAAAACTTGTCTTTTGCCCTTCAGACAGGCCACCCGTCTTGGTCTTGCCTATCTGAACGTAGTCGCCACCCAAATCCTGAGCAAACTTGTCGAGCTTGCTCTTGACCTGATCGTACGACAGTTCCGAAGCCGCCAGCGGGGCCGCGACCATTGTTGCCAGGGCCGAAACGAACGCCGCGTAGATGAAGAATCGAGATTTCATCAACCCATCTCCTTGTAAATGATGACGTACACAAACCATCATCCCCTCAATCGTGACGATTTGAAAAGGGTTTTAATTCAAATAGCTATTGACAGTGCAAGGGAGGGGGAATGGCCATGGAAGATCTCAACTCTCCATCCTTGTCATCGCCGAAGGGTGTGGAGGCGCGGTAGGCGCTGGCGTAGAGATGCATGGTGATGAGGCCGGCGATGAAATTGGTAAAGAAAATACCGATGACGAACACGAAGAGGCCTATCGATGAAACGGCTCCGACCGCGAAAGAAAGCCCCCATGCAGTGAAGAAAGGACCCTTGTTCTTCTTGATGAACCCGACTATTTCCCCGAAATCGAACGCCGCCTTCATGGACCTCTTGATGGCGAAACGGATGAGGGCCATGGGAATGAGTATGGACAGGGCGACGGGGATGATCAGGTGAAGCAGCAGGAACAGGATCGACAGGGGGATGCTCAGGCCGAAAAGCGCGATCAGTATCTGTTCGAGGATCATCAGGGCGATGAGCGGAGAACAATATGCCAGGACAACGAGGATGGGCATGAGGCCTTCGTTGAACAGCTCGCCGAGGCTCCAATCTGGAAGCTTGGCGTCGCGTCCTTCGAGGGCATCGCAGAGCACCCGCATCATGTAGCCCATTACGACTATTGGAAAAAAAACCGTGAAGAACAGGAGCGAAAACAATCCGCCCAGAGCCAGCTTGCCGATGGCTCCAGGAGATTTAAACGCGAACCTGAACGACCGCTCGATGTTCATTTCAATACCTTCGAGGGGTTCATCCATCCCCCGGTTTTCCCTTGAGTGGTCAGGATTCTACATCGTTTAATCAATAAACGCTACCCGATCGAGGCCGGTCCCACGGTCCCTGTGGTGACGGCCCATGGAGCAGGACCGGTGCCCTTCGGTTTCCTCTGGCCGATCTCTCCGTATCCGGCCTCCATGAGCCATCTGCACAGACGATGGCTCTTGGCGGGTGAGATCATGCCGCGACGGTACGGCACCAGCAGCTTCCCAACAACGCCGCGAGTCCCGTCCGCAATGGGGTGAGGCCAGATCAGCAACCCGCCGGGCGCCAGGAAATTTCGAAGTCGCGCAAGCGTTTCTCTTGGATCCGCGCTGCCCGGCAGCCCCCGCGACAGGACCAGCACGTCCAGACCGCGCGGGGCGATCGGCAGATCCGAAAAGCGGGTCTCCACTATGGTCAGGGGTGTGAAACCGTTGTCCCGAATCAGTTGCCGAAGCGCAAACAACTGGGGAAATCGATCTCCCATCACCACGGTACGATGCCCCAGCGCCGCGATCGCTTCCACCAGCGACGGGTTGCCGCGAAAAAAAACACCCGTCCGTATGCGGCGGCCGCGGGCCCTCTTGCCGATCTCGGAAATAATCATTGAACGAAGATCTTCCGGCGTCATCTGGAGGCATCCTCACCGGGGGGATCGGTCTTTACCTTTCTGAGTTCAAGCTTCTTCACGTGCCGCGAATCGGAATCGACCACAATGAACTCCAGGCCGTGAATGGCAATTACCTTGCCCCTGCGCGGGATTCTTCGGTAGCGCGCCACCACGAATCCGCCCACTGTTTCGTAGTCGCCCGTATCTGGAAGCGAGATTCCTATCGCGTGCTCCAGGTCGTTGATCGAAAGACGGGCGTCCAGCAGCCACCTGTTCTCACCCAGTGTGCGGATCATCGCTTCGGCGGGATCGAATTCGTCGCGAATCTCCCCGACGAGCTCCTCGATGATGTCTTCGAGGGTGACCAGCCCGGAGGTTCCACCGAACTCGTCCACGACCATCGCCATGTGCATCCCGCGGTGCCTCATATCAGTGAGCAGAACATTGATGGTCTGGGTCTCCGGGGCTATCATCGTCTCGACTCTCATGACGGTCTCAATGTGTTTTTCCCCTTGCCCCCCGGCCTTCAACACTCCGAGCAGATCCTTCGCGTAGAGCACGCCCAGGATGTTGTCGAGGTTGGTTTCATAGACGGGTACCCGCGAGTGACCGCTGTAGATAACCTCCTCGAGCGCATCCGAGATGGAGGTTCCTTTCTCCAGCCCGAAGATGTCCGTGCGCGGAACCATGATCTCCTTGACCATGATGTCGGAGAACTCCATGGCCGACACCAGCAACTCCCCTTGCTCCTTCTCCTCGAACACGGCCCGGTCCACACCTCGCCGGATGTGAAACTCGATCTCATCCTCGGTGGCCACCGGCTCGTCGGATGCATCGTCGCCTTTCATGAGCAGTCCGGGGATCCTGGATAGGGGCCAGGCCAGCGGGAACAAGAGCTTGTCGATGAGCCACACCACGCGCAGGATGGGCACCACGATCTTCTCGGCGTTTTGAAGGGCCAGGCTCTTTGGGGTTATCTCCGCAAACACCAGGATAACCAGCGTGATGCCAAAGACGGAGACGGCCTCGGCGTAGCTCGGGAGCAGGCTCATGGCGACGCGGTACGCGAGGATGGAGCACAGTATGTTGACCAGGTTGTTACCCACCAGCAAGGTGGCCAGGATCCTCTTCCTGGATTTCATCCACACCCTGAGGATCCCGTACCGTCCGGGGGACTGTTCGATGAGAAGGGCCGCCCGAGTGCCGGTGATGCGCGTCAACGCCGTCTCCGATCCGGAGAAGAACGCGCTGCCGATGAGACAGGCCACGATCCCGATGATCTCGTTTAATGGAATGTCGCCGATTTCCATCGCTTGAATCAGGTGCCCCCTTTGTTTTTTTTGACGGACTCCCGAACCCTGGCATGCCGTATGGACGCCGCCGCATAGGACGCTATTACCTCGAGTGTTTTCACATCTTCCGCGCCGAAGGCTCCGACCTCGGGACTCTCCACGTCGATCACGCCCAGGACCTCGTCGTCAAAGATGATGGGAACCGCCAACTCGGAACGACATCGATTCATACCCTTGACATAGCGCGGATCGCTGGTGACGTCAGCGATGTTGACGGACTCGGCTTGTCGCGCGGCGTATCCGGTCGCGCCCTGGGTGACAGGAATCCGCAGTCCGTTCACCTCCCCGTAACCGTAAGCCGAAATCAGATCGAGCTCCTCGAGATCCGGATCCAGCAGAAGAACCGCGGTCCGGCAGTAGTTGAGCGTGGTGGCAACAGTGTCGACAACGCGCTGGATGGAGTCCTCGATGCAGGGTACCTCGATCAGGGTTTTTCCCACCTTGTGAATGAGCTCCAGGCGCTCGAGGCGTGCCGTGAGGGCCTCGATTTCCCTGGATTGTTCGCCGTGCTCCGATTCGAGACGGCGCGCTTCTTTTGCCAGGTCCGCAGCTATCTCGAACAACCCGCTCCTGTCCGCTTCGCGGTCGAGGCGCCGTATCGCCGAGTCCAGGCGGGAAATCATTTCGAGCAGAGCTGCCACTTTTAATCCTCACGCGTTTTCGAATTTGATATAGTGAACCATAGATTAATCGAAATGACGCGAATATCTAATATGTTTTGTTTTATCGAAGTACGAAAGAAGAATTTTCTTTACTGCACTTGAATCAAAGGTACTATCCACCGGTCAAATTGTTCGTTGGTTTGCTTATAACAAGTTCCATTCGCGGTTGGCGTCTGGGAAAAACGAGGAGAAAAAAGATGAAGACTCTATTCTTGGTAATGCTTTGTTCATTCGCGCTCGGCATGGTCGGATTCGCCTGCACCACCGACGGCGGCAGCGACACTGACAGCGACAGCGACAGTGACAGTGACGGCGACAGCGATTCGGACAGCGACACCGACTCAGACACCGACAGTGACACCGATAGTGACACTGACAGTGACACCGACTCAGACACCGACAGTGACGGTGATGCAACTTGCCCCGGCGACTCTAGTTGCATCATGTGCACGCCGGATCCCCCCACGGCCCTGACAGACTTCGAAGCCATGGGTTCCGACAACGTGGTAGGTTGCTGCAGCGCCTCCACCGGAAACTCCTACTGGGGTGGTGAAGAAGCCGTCGGCAACGACGACTGCACTGGCGTTGGATGCTGTTGGGGCACCTATCAGTCCCAGCCCGCTCACGTTTGCTGTGGTGCAAGCAGCTAGTAATAGCGTTCGGGTTTCGACAACGAGTTAGAAAGTTAAAAGGGGCTCACTTTTAGTGGGCCCTTTTTTTTAGGGGACCATGACAATGAATTGCATGATCGCGTATCGGAAAATTACCTTGCTTCACGCTCTTGTCTCCTCGGCTGCTGTGGTATCACTACTGCTCACCGGCTGCGCGGATCCTGTGGAGCAAGAGCCGGCAGCTGCCCCCTCCCCCAAACCTGGCGTTGAACCAGAAGAGAAGCAGGCGCCGGTAAAACCGAAGCACGTGGACGATCCCCTGATCGGATCCTGGAAGGTGATCGACGCAAAGGGGGCTTACGCCGCGGGGAACATAGGCGTTGTCTGGACGTTCGAGGCCGGCGGAACGGCGAAGAGCGCCGGGTTTTCGGATCCTCCCAGCATGGGACGCCATGACGGCCCTGTGGGTGTCAACGCTGTTCGCACCGAGAGCTTGTGGTCCTGGAGGCGCGTGTCGAATGACAAGATCGAAATGGCGCCGAAGGGCGCTGCCGGCGCCGGAGAGATCAGCCATTCCTTTGATGGCGACAAGCTGGTCCTCGACTGGAACAGGGGTGGTCAGATTTTACATCTGGTCAAACAGTAGGGGTAACAACGTTATTTGGGATGCGTGGCCCTCAGGGTTCTGTCCAGTTCCTTTATCTCTCCCAGAGATTTCGTCATGGCGGCCCAGCCGTACCAGTAGGCGTAGTCCGGGTTTGCGTGGAAGACGCCCTGGTAGGTGCGCATGCGATGTTTGAGGAACATTCTGAGCAGCACCTGTTCGATATACGACCCGCCCGTGCGCTTGAAGTACAGGAGATCGGGATAGGCAAACTCATAATGATCCGGCTTCTTCAAAATTCCGTCTTCGTAGAGCCCTGCCACGATGGTGATGGCCTCGGCCATGAGGTGATCGGCCTTGCGTATCAGTGAGTCCGCCTTCTCCATATGATCCCGTGCGAACTTCCCGGAGTGACAATTGCCGCAGGTAGCGAGCATCTTGTCCCGCTCTGCCTGCCAGGCTTCTTCGGTAAGCCGGATAATGTCGAGGGACTTGAATGTGTCGAGCCGATCGGTGGGCTTTCCCGTCTTGGGGTTCAGCACTCCGAGCGCCTTGAGGATGACGGTCCTGTCTTTGGCCCATTGCTTGTCCTTCGGCATCGGCAGCCTGACGGCGAAGAACCCCCAGGCCACCTTGTTGGTGTGGGTTCCCTGCGGCAGGTGACAGAACTGGCACGTCGGGGCCGAGGTTCCCTTGTGCAGCTTCCCCTTCTCCCGGATGGTATAGCGGGTTCCGTGTTTGGAGCTTGACCACATCTCGTACTGCGGGTGGTCGTAACCCATGTGGCACTGCTGGCAGGCCTTGGGATCCTGGGCTTCCCGCTTATCGAAAGCGTGCCTCGTATGGCATTCGTCACATGAGTTGTTGTTGTACCGATGGCCCTTCTCCTGTCGTTCTTTCCGCTGCGCCTCCGTCTTCAGGCCCATGTTGTGGCAACCGCCGCATCCCTTGCCACCCGCCATCAACTCCGGGGGCTCCATGCCGGTGGCGGGAATCGCCAACATGACGGCCCATCCGTGACTGTGCTTGCCCTTTGAAAACTGCTCCACCTGCTCATCGTGGCATTCGGCGCAGACCTGTTCCGACGGGAACGTCGCGAGGTGGGCATCATCGGGGCTGTTGTGCTT
>JAUVAN010000214.1 GCA_030591725.1 Deltaproteobacteria bacterium | reverse complement strand
GATACCTGCTCCAGGCAGCTTCGAGATCATTTCTTTCCCCAAAACTCTGCAGTCGGTCGGTCAACGTGCTCTGATTCTCCTGGCTCCCCGGAAAGCAATCGTTCCTCGCGACTTCTTCTGTCAAATTCGAAATATAGCTTAACGAACTCTCTCCAAGTCACGTGTTCGTCGTTGGCCCACCCATGAGACTGATAAAAGTGCTGGACCAACACGTCTTTGCCAGCGATCGCTCGGAAAGTTTGCAATAACTTTGGGACTCGCTGCAGAAGTTTCTCAGCCACGCCAACAATTTCCTGCTGAGTAATTTTTTCATAACGAGGTGGCTGCCCTGTTTGGGCGCAGTCCGAGGCGATGCCTGCCCACACCATAAAATTAATGGCGCTGCTATTTACTATGGCCCCGCCAGATTTACGGATCTCGCCTTCATCGTCCGGTAGATAGGTTTCCAGGTTGGCACAAACCTCTGTCACGATAGATTCATGATCACGACCAATAGGTGTTGATTGCTCGAGGCCTTGCGGTGTGCGCCACAGCAAGACACCTGCGATTGTTATTCTATCCAGGTCTAGAGATGGAACTTCTTCTTCTTGGTCCGTTACGATATCGGCACAAGCAAATATCTGGTCGGCGATGGTATACGTTTTCGCTGACTTCTCCTTTAGCTCAACCTCCCTTGCAAAGAACTCTCCTGCCAACTTGAGGCCATGCTTTTCGAAATTGTAGACACCATCGATGATATGAAATTCTTCTGTACCACCTCGTACTATCGGCCCTCGGGACCCCCTCCCGACCATCTGCAGATATAGCGGTTCGCTTAGTGTTGGCCTGGCCATAAGTACAGAATGAATGCTCGGGATATCGATCCCTTCCGTGAGAATGCCTACGTTTACAAGAACAGTTGCCCCAGAAGAAGGGGCATCATCGAACGATTTCAGCTTGTTCTTTCGCTCATCACGGCCATGCGTATGAACAACGAAATCAGCCTGAACCCCCGGTATATTTCCAAACAAATGAGCCAGGTTTTCCGCATGTTTTTGATTGCACGCGAAGACAAGAGTCTTGCCGTAGTCAACTTTTCGATCATTCCAATATCGAACAATCTGCCTGTTTCTCTCTTTGCTCGCAGCCACTCTACTAAGAATTTTCGGGGTGAAATCTCCCCTGTCATCAATCTCCCTCTTTTCGGCTAGTGATAAGCTATCTATCTCCTTCACTGAATGATCCGCTATGTGGTTACGATGCAATATTGGCCGGGCCAGGAATTTCAGGTCGATCAGCTTCTTCATCGTCTGAAAGGCTATGGGCTCCTTTCCATACACTTCCTGCAGCCGAGCGGTTCCTTGGTCAGTCGCTCTGAAAGGGGTCGCCGTCAGCCCAAGAAGCGGGATCTCACGATCAATGAAACGTGTTTTGAGGGTTCTGAACGATTTTTGAGAAACCGTTGTATGGGCTTCATCGTAGCAGACCATGCCAATGCGAGCAGAACCAGTTGTGTTGTGAACCATTAGGTTTTCGATCGTAATTTGATCATTCACATCCACAGCAAATGTTTGCTTTGACAGCAAGATGACGTTGCCTGAAAGATCTTTATTGTCACCATCGTAGCGAGAGATCACCATCTTGCGCCCTGGGGACATCAGATGTGAGTGGCCTATGAAAGCCTCTTCCGCCTGATTTAGAAGCTCGCTTCGATGGGCGATCCAAAGAACAGTTTCATTTCGGTTCAGGCAGCGCTCAATTAAGAAACAAACTGCGGTTTTAGTTTTTCCGCCACCAGTAGGAAAACAGAGAATGCCCGGGCGACACTTTTTTTCCGCGAAGTGATTATTGAGCCTCTGTATAGCGTCTTCCTGAAATTGCATCAGTTGATGAGGTCGCTCCATGCCTGCAGGATTGGCAACATGTGGATAAAACCTACTATCAGCCTTGTCCTTTGCAGCGGCAGCTCCGCTACGGCCACTATCACCAATTTTTGACCGCCTGTGTATTTTCTCTTGCGTCAACACCGGGGAGGAAGGAATCGGAAGCGGACTACGTTTTTGTTTTCCGCTTGAACGCACGCTTATTGAATACTCGTTTTCGAACCAGTCACAGATCCTGGATCTGAGATCTTTCTTGATGCCCCTGTCTTTCAGTCCCAACTCTTGACAGAAACACACCAAATCTTCCTTACCGTGAAAATTGACCAAATCATCTTTGAAAACAATTGTGCCTTCATTTATTCCATCCAGCACCCTCGACAACTTTTCACTCTTGGTACCAGAAGACTTGAGGCCGACTTTCTTAAGAACTGAAGATAGCTCCTTTGAGGAGAAGCAATAATTGAGAATGGCACGTAGCTTTTGCCTTCCCGGTCCTACAATTCGCTTACTGGATCCCATGTTTTTTCCCTTGTTTCCCTCGGCGGCACTTGTCCAAATAGCCCCCTCTCATCATGACCTTGGCTCGTCAATCAAGGAGACAACTTCCATGCATTTACTTCCGTATATTTCCAGATTATCCTCACACAACCTAGATGTCGACTCGAAAAAAAGTAACGCAAGTCCACTGTTTTTGATGGGTTTCTCTCTCTACCCCGCCCACTCCCTCAACTTCTTCTTCCCTTCAAACCCCTCCATCTTTTTGACCAGCTTGCCGGCCTTGAACAGCATCAGCATCGGCACGGCCTCCACCCCGTACCGCTCCGCGAGGTCTTCGTTTTCGTCGAAGTCGACCTTGACCGTTTTGAGAGCCGTCTCGCGTTCGGCAGCTATCTCGGCGAGCACTCCCGAAACCGAACGGCTGGGCCGATATTTCCGGTCGGCAAAGTGGACGATGACGGGAATGTCGCACTCAAGCACCTCGCGCTGAAACGTGTCCTCGCCAACGACCGTGACCAGCCTCGGGTGGTTGCCAGGGTGAGGTCCGTCGAACTCGTCAATTGGCCTTGGCTCGCTGGTGCCGAGCAGGCCGTGGAGGTTGCGCTTCTTCGATAAGCGGAGGATGTACTCTTGGAGCAAGAGGCCATCGTACCAGCGCCAGATCGTCTCGAGCCACTCACCGGCAACGCCCAGCTCGAACCATCGGCGCCGTCCGGGCAGGCGCACGTAGATTTGCAGCCGGGGCTCGACCATGGCCGGGTCAATGGGCCTCACCTGCCGTTGCTGGCGCTCCAGTTCCTGGAATTCGTCCCATGCCTGCTGCTTACTACGTGGCTCCGCGTCGGCAAGGGGTTCGTCTTCCTCGTCAGGCTCCGGAGACTCATCGTCGCCAAAGCCCAGCGGAAAGCCATCGCTGAGCAGCAACCGCACGTGAGTGGCGTGCAGATCCTCGAGGCAGGGGTCACCCGAGTTCTTACACTCGATATCGACCCCGTTCTCGAGTTCCTTGCGCGTTGGGTACTTGTACTGTGTAAGCATTATTTACTCCTCAAATTGCGGCCCACCTGGGCCGTTCAGTCTCATCACGAGGCGCATACCATCTGCTTCTCGAGCCCCAGTGCCAGAACCAATCGGGCCAGGTAGCCCGTAATCAACGCCGCGTCGATCTCGCGCCACGGTGCTGAGACATCGTCCGTCCATGACCCGCAGCGAACCCAGTGCTCCCTGCCCGGCGGCCTGGCCAGGACCACGATGTCGAGTTCGGCCGGGGGCCGCTCTTGCTCCTCCTGCTCCCCATCCTCGTCTGGATCCCTGTTCCAACCGAGGTTCAACCTCTGCGGCCGCCGGTCCTTGAGGCGCCGCTGGAGATAATCACGCCCAGCGCGCGAACTCAGTGTCGACGGCTCTTCAACCAGCTGCAGCTTGATCCTCGTCGCAGTTACCTGGCTCAGATCGGGATCGTCACAGGTCTCGCAATCGATCTCGAATCCCTGGTCGATCTGGACCAGGGTCGGATAGTCCATATTCTTTGCCATGACTGGCCTCCTTTCCGTTCAATCCGTCCGAGCCGTCAGTGGCTCAGGTGCTTGTCGACAAAGCTGATGAGTGCCTTCTTGCCGGTGAACCCCTCGTCCCTGGCGACCTTCTTGCCCTTGTTGAACAGCACCACCGTGGGCACAGCTTCCACGCCATACTTTCCGGCCAGGTCCTCGTTGTCGTCGATGTTGACCTTGACGACCTTGAGATCTCCCTCGCGCTCCTCGGCAAGATCGACGAGACGCGGCGTCAATTCCTGACAGGGACCGCACCAGACTGCGGTGAAGTCGACCAGCACCGGCAACTTTGCATCGAGCACCTCGCGCTTGAACTCGGCGGCGCCGTCCACGTGTACGAGTGGGGAGTCTTCGTCGTCCTCGTCTTCTTCCTCGTCGTCCTCATCATCTTCTTCCTCATCCCAATCCTCATCGTCGTCATTGACCGCGCTCGCGTCGATCAGGTCGTCCTCCAGGTCGCGGGCATCGACCAGGCGATCCAGGTAGTCGTGCAGAGGGCCCTCGTCGTCCTCGTCCCACGGGGTGAGGAAACCCATCGGGTACATCCCGGTGAATAGCCAACGC
The DNA here is from genome assembly GCA_030591725.1 of Deltaproteobacteria bacterium. Lineage (GTDB taxonomy): Bacteria > Myxococcota_A > Polyangia > JAAYKL01 > JAAYKL01 > JAUVAN01. Next base: position 2,917 of record JAUVAN010000214.1, on the reverse strand, counting down.
TTGCGACCGGGGGGTCGCGCCAGGACCAGGATCAGGGCGGCGAGTTCCTCGTCCTCGGCTGCCCCCTCAAAATCGTCCTCGGTCCCCTCGATCAGCGTGAGCTTCACGTGGGTGGCCTGCATATCCTCCAGTGCCTCGTCACCACTGCCGGCACACTCGACCACGACCCCCTGCTCGAGCTGGCTTACCGTCGGAAATTTGTGTTTCTTTGACATTTCATTGTCTCCTTTCAAATAAGAACGCGAACCGTCACCCTTCCCCAATCAGGCTAATCCAATTACTTAGACGCGAGGGATACGACAACTGTTGTCGCACCATGCGCAACCGGGCGTCCGCCACCCGTGGGAACATGGATCAGTGTTGGTTTGCCTGGGCCGATTTCTCGCAAAGCCGAAGTTCTGGCGTCTTCCTGATACTGTCGAAATTGGTCTTTCTTGAACATTTTATCCTCCAAAAATGCAAAAAGCCCGCTCACACCTCACGGTGTGGCGAGCTTGGTTAAAACCCTGGGCCAGGTAAATACGGGAATACTAAGAACCAGGGTTCGGCTTATTGGTCTGAGAACCCTGTTTTTGTTTCACCCAAAACCCAGTTTTCAAAGAAACGGCGATTCACGTTTTCAGCAGAAGTCGCAAAATGAACAGCCATCAGGCGACTAGGCGCAACTTCACCTTTTGGAACCGCACCTATTTTATCAGACGGGCGTAGACTTGCCCATATTCAGCGTTGTCAAAAAAAAACCAACCTCCTCCCACCACGGCGCCCCCATACCAGAGGAGCCGCCGCTATTCCTCAAAATCCTCCTTCCTCTCTACCACCACGGCGCAAGCAATCGCCTCGTCAACGGCCACGTGAAGTCGCCGCCGTTGACGATTTCCACGGCGACCCCCCACATATCAGAGGAGCCGCCGCATTCTTCCGAACTCACTTCCCTCCCTTCTTCAGCACCTTCCGACCAATCTCCTCCACGACAACAACAACCACCATCACGAGCGCCCGAACGACGGTTGGATTGAGAAACAACCTTCCGATAAAGTTCATGCCGTCCTCCTGCCACCCACCTCGACGACGATTTTCTTCGAGTCGACCTTTATCCCGTCGATGCTCAGCTCGCCGCCGTTGCGGCTATCGAGGACTACGACGGTCAATTTCTTCAGCTTGCCGAGCACGGTCAGCTTTGAGCCGCCGACCTGGTCGATGACCTCGTCTGCAAATTGTTTTGTTTTCATGTTCAATCCTCGCGTGTGTAGTATTTGTTCCAGGGGCTACGGCTCGTCCTCCTCGTTGACCGCCCAGTAGATGGCCATCCCCATCCTCACCGGCCAGATGGGCAAGAGGACGAGGAACATCACGACCTGGCCAACACGGAATATTGCCCCGGGCTGCTCATCATCCGTGATGATCTCCCCTGCGACGAGAATGCCGCCCCATAGAACGACGCCGGCGAGGAGGTAAAGGGATATCCAGTACATCTTTCACCGTCCTTTCTGTTTTTGATTTTAGGGATGGAGCTGTCGGCGGGGAGTCGTCGGCTATTTCGAGGGTTCGTCCAGGGTATCGACGGCGTGCAACTTGTATGTGTCGCGCCAGGCGGCGTTGCACCTGACGCAGGAGACTTCCTGAACTGCCTCGCTGCCGACGATGTCCACGGCGCGGCCTTCGATATCGGGACTCTTGCAGAACGGGCAGAATACTCCGCCGGTTTTCAGATATTCTTCCTCGTATTTCATCGTGTTTTTCCTCTCGCAGATTCTTGCACCCAAGGACTAGTAGCTCGAGGCACATCATTTTCGCAACTGTGCACTCCAGGGCTACCTGCTCATGCCGCCTTCCCCTTCTCGCGATTGATGACGGGATCTGCCTCGTTGGTGCGGTCCAGGGCGAAGATGAAGTCAGCGGCTTTTTGCGCCTGTGCTGCGGCGATCATCATCAGTTTCTTGTCGGACTTGAGCACCGAGAGCCAGTTATCGATGTAGGAGGCGCTGTTCTCGACGGTTCGGTTGTCGATGCCGGTCCTTCCGCATAGGAAGGCGGCGCCGATCTCGGCGACGAGTTCCTCCTGGGAATACTTCTCGCTGCCGAAGCTGGTGCTCTCGTTGACACCTTTCCGAGCCAGGCGCTTTTCGTGACCCGTGCTGTGCACCAGTTCATGGAACAGGGTCGAGTAGTAGCCCTCGGCCGACTCAAAGCAGGTCTTGTTCGGCAGGTGGACGGAGTCGGTGCGCGGGCGATAGAAAGCCCTGGAACCTCCGTTGAACTCGATGTCCGGCGGGTCGTTCATCGCGCTCGTGATCTGTTCGCACTTCTCAATGGGGGTGATCGGCGTGACGGGTTCCTCCTCGGGCACGTTCACGCCGGTGGCCTGATCGATATTGAAGACGCAGTATTCCTTGAGGAACGGGATCTTCTTCTCCTTCCCGGTTTCCTCATCATCGATCTCGAACCAGTTAATGTAGACGACGTTGGTTCCGCGCTCGCCTTTGCGGACCGAACCACCCATCTTGTTTATCTGCCGGAACGTGGCCCAGAACGGTGAGCTGTGATCCGTCATGGCAAGCACGATGGCGTTGATACCTCGGTAGTGTTTCTGCGACACGAGGTTTTTTGGCAGCGTCGACCTCCAGGGTTTTCGCCACGGGACGGTTCCCTGTTCGAGCTGCTCAATGATCCTCTGCGTGATCCTCTTGTATACGTCCATTGCTATTTCCTCCTATATGCGCATCGGCATAACAACGCCCAGCCGGCCGTCCGTATGGTCGACGCGGATTGGATCTAGGCTTCCATCGATCCGTAGCTCGACGATCCCTTTTCCCTTGCCGATGGCATCCAGCAAAAAGCCCGAGTTATACCCGGCCACAAAGTCCTCGCCCTCATGATTGCTCTCGATAGGTTCGATAACAACGCTGGCCTCGCAGTC